>CANGZN010000008.1 GCA_947458625.1 Chitinophagaceae bacterium | reverse complement strand
CTTTAAGGGAAACCGGTTGGATCGGCTCGAACCAAGTCTTGAAATGTTGCCATTCCACGATGTCCTTGATGATCTTCAGACAATTCGACCAGACTTTTTCCACATTCTTCTCCATCGAGCGAAAAACGATTTATATCGAGTTATCGATTGTTGATTTTGATCCCCACCAGCACACGAGAACAATGACACAGGTACAGTTTAGTGGGACGGCGAATATCAACATTTTTTCCAGAAAAAAAACTTTTACGGATTTGTTTTTTGAAGCCTCCGCTAAAGAGATTTTTTTTTGATTTTTTAGTGAAAAAATTTGGAAAACTCGAACCCCATACCAAAGTCCATTGATCCACGCACCAATCCGTGCCATTCCCGGGACAAACAAGTGTTTGAGCCCTCCAAGGAACAGTCCGCTACAAATGACGAACTTTGTCCTTTCAGGATAAAAACCTGACTCTTATGATTCGCACTGTCAAATTAGCTTTACTGCCCGCCGAGGTGCTCCAACCCGGCGTGATCCATACACAAATAGCCGCCCTATTAGGTACGACCCCGCAACAGGTCTCCGGATACCGGGTCCGGAAGCGGTCGCTGGATGCCAGACACCGTTCCGTAAGGGTCGTACTTACACTTGATGCGTATATCGATGAGCCGGTCATCCCGGTACAGACCAGCCGATATGAATTTCAGGCCTTGACCGCAAAAGCTCCCCGAGTCGTGATCGTCGGAGCTGGTCCGGCCGGACTCTTTGCAGCCCTGCAACTCATTCAATTGGGCATTCGCCCCATTCTGTTGGAACGCGGCAAGGATGTGCGCAGCCGACGGAGGGATCTGGCTGCCATGAATAAAGAAGGACTGGTAAACCCCGATAGCAACTACTGTTTCGGAGAAGGTGGAGCGGGCACGTACAGCGACGGTAAACTCTATACCCGTAGTCAAAAAAGAGGTAATCTGGAACGGATACTCACGTTATTCGTCCAATTCGGTGCTTCGACCGACATATTGATCGATGCCCATCCACATATTGGCACCAATAAACTCCCCGGCATTATATCCGCCATGCGGGAAGCTATCCTGGAGGCAGGCGGTGAAGTACATTTTGAAACCCGACTGAACGATCTGTTGGTCGAAAACGGGGAGATCAAAGAAGCCATCTGCGAGAACAATAAAAGTTTTCGTGCCGATGCATTCATTCTCGCAACGGGGCACTCGGCACGGGATATATTCCATCTTTTTCACAGAAAAGGAATCCGGATTGAATCCAAACCCTTTGCCCTGGGGGTGAGAGTAGAACATCCCCAAGAAATCATTGACCAGGCCCAATATCACTGCCTGCAATACCGCGACCCTCTCCTACCCGCTGCGGCCTATAGTTGGGTAGAGCAGGTTGATCAACGCGGCGTGTTCTCCTTCTGTATGTGCCCGGGCGGTATCATTGCCCCTGCTTCCACTGCCCCCGGTGAAATAGTGGTAAATGGCTGGAGTCCCTCCAAACGAAACAATCCATATGCCAATAGCGGGATCGTGGTCAGCATAGACCCCACCGATTGCACCGCCTTTAAAAAACTAGGGCCTTTATCAGCGCTCGCTTTTCAGGAAGACGTAGAGAGAAAAGCCTTTGTTGCCGGCGGGGGAGAACTGAAGGCTCCGGCAGCCAGACTAACCGATTTCTGTAGCGGAAAAATCTCTGCCAACCTGCCTGACTGCTCCTACCTGCCGGGTATCGTATCGGCCGACCTCAAACAAGTACTGCCCAAGCTGGTACATGATCGCCTGCAGGAAGCTTTCCGACGGACCGGAAAAAAAATGAAAGAGTACTACTCCCACGAAGCGGTAGTTGTGGCCACGGAATCACGAACTTCCTCTCCGGTACGAATCCCTCGCGACCGGGACACCCTACAGCACCCCGATCTATCCAACCTATTCCCCTGTGGGGAAGGAGCCGGTTATGCGGGAGGCATCATCAGTGCCGCCATGGATGGCGAACGTGTGGCACTTGCTATTTCGACGCGTTTAACGAATTCGTAACAACAGGTCTGCTCGGCAGAGATACCTTTGTCGAAATTCTTTTCAAATGAGCGAACTGCTCCGGGTGGAACACCTAAAAAAATATTTCGCCAACCAAAAAGCGGTTGACGACATCAGCTTCTCCGTATCCGAAGGAGAAATATTCGGACTACTCGGACCCAATGGAGCCGGTAAAACAACGCTGATCCGCATGATCACCGGGATCTTCTACCCCGACTCCGGCAGCATCACCTTTCAGGGAAAACCATTCGACCCGATCCACGATGTTCGCCACATCGGCTATATGCCGGAAGAGCGGGGTCTCTATAAAAAAATGAAGATCGGCGAACACGCACTCTATCTCGCGCAGCTGAAAGGCTTATCACGGACCGATGCCCTGCACCAGGTAAAACAATGGTTCGAGCGATTGGAGATGCAGAGCTGGTGGAATAAAAAAGTGGAAGATCTCTCCAAAGGCATGAGCCAGAAACTTCAGTTCGTGAGCACGGTTTTGCATGAACCCAAATTGATCATCCTGGATGAACCCTTCAGCGGACTCGATCCGGTGAACAGCAATCTCATCAAAGACGAGATCCACCGACTGGCAAAAAACGGATCCACCATCCTGTTCAGCACCCACCGAATGGAGCAAGTTGAAGAGATCTGCGAAAAGATCATTCTGGTCAATAAAGGAGAAAAGATCCTGGACGGAACCGTCGGTGCCATCAAGCAACAATTCAAACAGAATCATTTTCGCATCGGTATCCCTGCCCCAACTGAGGAATTATTACGTCACGCGCCATTCGATCTGATCCGCACCAGCGAGCAGCAACAGATCGTACAGATCCGGGAAGGAAAAAGCACCAACGACGTACTGCGTTATTTGCTTGACCAATCCATCCCCATTCATTCTTTTGAGGAATTACTTCCTAGCCTGAATGAGATCTTCATCCGACTGGTCGGAGATACGCCCGCTGCCCGCCAATTTCAAATCGCCTGATAAAAACATAGCATGTACAAAACATTCATCATTATACAACGCGAGTATCTCACCCGTGTTCGAAAAAAGACCTTCATCATCTCTACCCTTCTGTTTCCACTGCTCTATTTCGGTCTGATATTCGGTATGGGCTATTTGGCTGAAAATAGTAAGCAGGTACTTAATATCGCGCTGATCGATGAGAGCGGCTATTTCAAGCAAACAGAATTGGATCAGGAAAATGCGATCGACCCCAGCTCAAAAGTCAGCCTGGTGAGCTCAAAAGCTACCGACGTACTACGCGATCCGGAAGCTGCCGGGTTCGATGGTTTCATCCGCATGCCTGCCCTCGATTGGCAAAAAGGAAACGACAGCATTTTTTTGGAGTCGAAAAAATCCTACGGCAGCGGCACCACCTCGGCCGTTCAAGCCAAACTCAATCGGATCTGGAATCGGATCAAAAATGATAGCCTCTCGATCGATGAATCGCAACAGGCGATCCTTCAAATGAGTCAACTTTCCATCCGACCAAAGAATATGGAAGATGCCTCCGCCAATGCCAACCTGGCTGAAGTGATCGGATACATCGCGGGCTTGCTGATCTATTTCATTCTGCTGATCTACGGCTCTCAGGTGATGATGGGCGTGATGGAGGAGAAAACAAACCGCATCGCAGAGGTATTGGTCTCTTCGGTTCGTCCCTTTCAAATGATGATGGGTAAGATCATCGGGATCGGTGCGGTTGCCCTTACTCAATTTTTATTATGGATCGGTTTCGTGTTTTTGATCTACAACGTAACCAAAGCATCGGGCAACAACATGAGTGCCGCCTCGGAAATCGTGGGCACCATGCAAGAAGTCATCACCGGCATCAACATGCCCCTGATCTTGTTTTGTTTCGGATTTTATTTCTTGGGGGGATTCTTTTTCTACGCTTCACTCTATGCAGCCATCGGCAGTGCCGTGAATGAGGACTTACGAGAAGCCCAATCACTCAGCTTTCCCGTTACGATGCTGGTGATCATCTCTATTGCCTTGATGACGACAGCGATCGCCAATCCGACCGGACCGATCGCTGTTTGGGGAAGTCTGATTCCCTTCAGTTCACCGATCGTCATGATGGCACGCATCCCGTATGGGGTTCCCGGCACTGTGCCCTGGTGGCAATTGGGATTATCCATGCTGCTGTTGATCCTCGGCTTCCTCGGCACTGTTTGGTTCGCCGCCAAGATCTACCGCACCGGGATCCTGATGTATGGAAAGAAACCGAGTTGGGGTGAAATGCTGAAATGGGTATTCCGAAAAAGCTGATGGTGTTAGGCGCTGAGCGCGTTCAATCGTTCGGCGTATTCGGCAAGCAGGTTTTGTACGATGGTTTTAGCCGGCAGTATATCATCTAGCAAGGAAGAAACTTGTCCGATCTCCAGCTCACCTTCGTTCAGATCTCCTTCGAACATACCTTTCTTGGCTCTTGCACGTCCGAGTATTTCTTTCAGCTCCTCGGCATCAGCGCCCCTACTCTCCGCGGCTTCGATGCGACGATAAAATTCGTTTTTCAATAATCGGACCGGTACCAGCTTGTGCATCATGAGTTGTGTATCGCCCTCTTTCGCCTCGATCACCATTTTCTTGAAATCCGGATGGGCAGAAGATTCTTCACTGGCCAAAAATCGGGTACCGATCTGTACCCCTTCAGCACCCAAAGCCAGAGCCGCTAACATTTGATGACCGTTTGCAATACCACCCGCTGCAATCACAGGGATGGAAACTGATTGCACGACTTGAGGAATCAGTACCATCGTGGTCGTTTCCTCTCGACCATTGTGACCACCGGCTTCAAATCCTTCGGCCACCACTGCATCGCATCCCGCTGCTTCAGCTTTTTGGGCGAATACAGAGGAGGAGACCACATGCACCACCTTAATACCATTTGCTTGTAGTTTGGATGTCCAAGTTCGAGGTGATCCGGCCGATGTAAATACGACGGGCACTTTAGTTTCCAGAATGATCTCTATGTGTTGATCGATATCCGGATACAAGAGAGGAAGATTCACTCCGAAAGGTTTGTCGGTAGCCGCTCGGCATTTCTGAATGTGTTCCCTGAGCACCTCCGGGTACATGGAACCGGCTCCGAGAATGCCCAGTCCGCCCGCTTGGCTGACCGCACTGGCAAGACGCCAACCGCTGGCCCAGATCATACCGGCCTGGATGATCGGATATTGAATACCGAATAATTGAGCGATCCGATTCGAGGAAAAATCAGTTTGCATACAAGATAGTTTCAACCCAAGTCGATGCTGGTGTTGTCTCCGATATTGAGTGAACGGGATTCCCCTTTCAATTGGGTGTCGCTACCAATGACGGAGTCCGTGAGTACGATATCCGTGAGCTTTGCATAGGACCCGATGATGGAATTCCGTACAATGGATTCCTCCACCGTACTATGGTCGCCAATGGCGACATTGGGACCGATGATCGAGTTGCGAATATTGCATCCTTGGCCGATGCTGACCGGAGGGATCAACACACAATTCTCGTATGGGTTTACCGCTTCTGCCGGTGCAAATTTTTTCAGCAGCACCTGGTTGGATTCCAACAGAGTTTCCTTTCGGCCGCAATCGAACCAGTTCTCTACGCGAAACGAACGCAGGTCAGCACCCGCGACGATCATGCACTCCAGCGCATCGGTCAGGCTGAACTCACCCCGACTCTGTACGCCGGCTTCCATATTCTGTTGCAAACAATCGAAAAGTAGTTTCGTCTCCCGAATCTTATAAATACCGACCAAGGCCAGATTAGAAGTTGGGATCTGAGGCTTTTCCACCACATGGATCAATTTTCCATCAGCATCCACTTCCGCGACGCCAAATTCACGGGGATCGTCCACCTTGCGTAATCCCACCATGGAATGCGGACTACTCATGACTGCCTGTATGTCGAATTCGCATATAGTATCGCCCAACACAACAAATACCTCCTCCTCTCCGACATGGCTACGGGTCAACTGTATAGCATGACCGACTCCTTGTCGGTCGGCTTGATGAACAAAAGAGATCTTAAGGTCGGGGTAAAGCTGCCGAACATAATCTTCGATCTTCTTTCCAAAATACCCGACGATGAAAATAAAGTCAGTGATTCCGGCTTCCCGCAATTGGTCGACTATGATGCTAAGCACTGTTTTCCCGGCCAAGGGAATCAAGGCCTTGGGTTGGGTATAACTGTGGGGACGAAGCTTGGTGCCCGCCCCGGCAACGGGAATGATCGCTTTCATGTAACTGTATCCACCCAAAGCTATGTTTTTTTAACATCCGCCTCCAACCACGTTTAACGAGGACTTGAGGCCGTATTTTTGCCCTATGCAAAAAGACAATCTGGTATTTGAACTGCTTCAAAAAGAATTGAAACGTCAACGGGAAGGGATCGAACTGATCGCCTCTGAAAACTTCACTTCCCTGGCCGTTATGCAGGCCATGGGATCTGTCGCCACCAACAAGTATGCCGAGGGATATCCCGGAAAACGGTATTACGGTGGATGCGAGGTGATCGATGAGATCGAATCGTTGGCGATCGAGCGGCTCAAACAGGTTTTCCAATGCAGCTGGGCTAACGTACAACCGCATAGTGGTGCCCAAGCGAACACCGCCGTATTTCTGGCTTGCCTGAAACCCGGTGATAAAATACTAGGTCTCGATCTCAGTATGGGCGGACACCTTACACACGGCAGCCCGGCTAACTTCAGCGGAAAAAATTATCAGGCATTCTTCTATGGAGTTGATAAGGAAACCGGACTCATTGATTACGCACACCTGGAAGAAACAGCCCGCCGGGAAAAACCCAAGATGATCATCTGTGGAGCGTCTGCTTACAGCCGTGATTGGGACTATGCCCGCATCCGCGCGGTAGCTGACGAGATCGGCGCGCTTGTCTTAGCAGACATTGCGCATCCGGCCGGACTCATTGCCGCCGGACTGTTAAGCGATCCATTCGACCATTGCCACATCGTAACCTCTACCACACACAAAACATTACGGGGGCCCCGTGGTGGAATCATCGCGATGCGAAATGATTTTGAAAATCCGTTCGGACATAAAGATCCCAAAGGCAATATCCGGATGATGAGCGCCCTATTAGACCTGGCTGTTTTCCCAGGCATGCAGGGCGGTCCGCTTGAACATGTGATTGCAGCCAAAGCCGTTGCCTTCGGTGAGATCCTGACCGATGACTTCAAGGTTTACGGAAAACAGGTGATCACTAACGCCCAAGCCATGGCCAAAGCATTTGTAGATCGGGGTTATCAATTGATCAGTGGCGGTACAGACAACCACCTTATGCTGATCGACCTGCGCAACAAAGGCATAACGGGTAAAAAGGCACAGGAATCACTCGATAAAGCACATATCACCCTGAATAAAAATGCTGTTCCCTTTGACGATAAATCACCGTTTGTCACTTCCGGGATCCGCATCGGTGTACCGGCGATTACCACCCGTGGACTGAAAGAAACGGATATGGAAACGATCGCTGCCCTCATCGACCGGGTCCTTGTGGCTCCGGATGATGAAACCGTGCTGGCACAGGTGCGCAGTTCCGTGATGGACCTAATGAAACAATTTCCATTATATGCAGAAATGCCATAAACCAAAAAAAATCATACATTAGCCCAAATGCTCATGTATGCTGCAACGCCCACAAACCCTGTGGATACTGCTGTCTGTAATTACTGCTGTTAGCAGTTTTGAATTCCCTTTTGCCAGTTTTCCTGCTGGTTCACTGCCCAACGAATCTAGCCAGATCGACGCGGGTAGTTCCATGCTGCTTATTTTATTAACCTCGTTGTCAGTGGTCCTTTCCGGATATACGATCCTATCCTATACAAACCTTGTCAGACAAAAAACACTTTGCTGGATAGGTATCATCTTGAACGTAGCGCTTTTGATGTCTTTTTTACGTGAATGGCGGAATGTCCCCCAAGCGCAATTGACAGTAACCAGCTTGTTACCGGCCATCAACCCGATCTTTTTATTATTGGCCTGGTATGGTATTGACAAGGACCAAAAGATGCTTAAAAAGCTAGGCAAACGAAACGAATCATAGGAACGGAGCCGTTCGACTCCTCTTGTTTTTTTTCATGGCTGAGGGCAGTCCCGCATAAACCAACTCGCCACCGCCAGATCCGGCTTCCGGACCTAACTCGATCACCCAATCGGCTGAACGGATCACGTCTGTGTTGTGCTCAATGACAAGCACGGTATGCCCCTGCTCGATAAGCGCCTGAAAGGCTCCTAAGAGTTTTTCAATATCGTGGAAATGCAAACCGGTAGTCGGCTCATCGAAAATGAATAGCCCCTGATGTTGTGAACGGTTCTTTGCTAAGAACGAAGCCAGTTTCACCCGTTGGGCTTCACCTCCGGAGAGGGTGTTGGCAGATTGCCCCAGTTTGATGTAACCAAGTCCCACGGCCGATAAGGGATTGATTGCTTTCACAATATTTTTTTCAGTTGCAAAAAACGCCAACGCTTCATCTACAGACATCTCGAGGACTTCATGAATATTTTTCTCTTTGTAGGTCACCTCCAGCACCTCCGGCTTGAACCGCTTTCCGCCACAGGACTCACACACCAAATGAACATCCGCCAGAAATTGCATTTCTACGATCTGCTCACCTTCCCCCTGGCAGGTGTCACAACGTCCTCCATCCACATTAAATGAAAAATGTCTGGAAGTAAACCCTTGCCGAACCGCTGCGGGTTGATCGGCATACAGATCCCGAATAGAATCATATGCTTTGATGTAGGTCACGGGATTACTTCGGGATGATTTACCGATCGGATTTTGATCGACCAGTTCCACTTGTTGAATGTCATCCAATTGTCCGGTAAGTGATTGATGCTCGCCGGGCTTCTCCGTTGCTTCTCCGATCCGCTTCATCATGGCCGGATACAAGATCTTTTTAACAAGCGTTGTTTTCCCACTACCGCTCACCCCACAGATCACCGTAAATACATTCAGCGGAATCTCTACATCAACATTTTTCAAGTTGTGTTGTGACGCACCGAGTATTTGTATGGAACGACTCCAAGTTCGTACGACATTTTTTCGTTCAATACGTAGTGCTCCACTGAGGTATTGGCCAGTCAAACTCGCCGGATCCTGCATGATCACTTCGGCGGATCCCTGCGCGATCACCTGCCCGCCCAGGTGGGCGGCCAACGGACCCATATCAATAATATGATCGGCCCGACGCATCATTTGCTCATCATGCTCCACCACCACCACTGTATTACCCAAGCCACGCAACTCTTCCAAGACCTTGATTAGATTCTCCGTATCGCGGGGATGCAAGCCGATCGAAGGCTCATCCAATATGTATAAAGAACGCGTTAAGTTGCTGCCCAGGTTGCGGGTCAGCTGTATACGCTGACTTTCTCCACCACTCAGTGAATTAGCGAGCCGGTCTAGCGCCAGATAACCCAAGCCTACTTTTTGCAAGGTACCCAAGCGGTTGTTCAATTCCACCAATAATCTTTTGGCGATCACCCGTTCTGCCTCGCTGAGTTTTCGATCCAATGAACCCATCCATTCGGTTAGCTGATCTACCGGCCAACGGCAGACCGATCCGATCGAATGGCCATCGATGCGTACATAACCCGCCTCTTTTCGCAACCGGGTTCCCTCGCATTCGAGGCAGGTAGTACGACCTCGGTAGCGACTCAGCAAAACACGGAATTGAACTTTGTATAACTGCGATTCAACATCCGCAAAAAAATCGTGGATTCCGATTCCGTCGATTCCCTCCCAGAGTGTTTTTATCTGCTTTTCATTCAGCTCACAAACCGGCCGATGAATGGGGAAATCAACCAGCTTGGCTCTTTTGATATATTGCTGTCGCCACCAATCCATTTTCTCTCCCCGCCAAGGGGCAACAGCTCCCTCATAAACACTCATGCGCGTATCGGGGATCACTTTCTCAGGATCGATGCCAAGCACTTGAGAATATCCTTCACAGGTGGGGCAGGCTCCGAACGGATGATTGAAAGAGAACAAATTGGGTTCCGGATCTTCAAAGATCATTCCATCTGCTTCCAGCCGGTTGTGAAACGACTCCCAATGCTGCTCATCGATACGCACATACATACGACCCTCCCCTTCAGTAAAAGCCGTACCAACTGAATCCGCGACCCGGTGCAATTCATCTTCATCCCAATCACCCGCCACCAGTCGATCCACCAGCAAGTAGATCGTTGAGCCCGCCGTTTTTTTCTTTTGCTCCGCTGCAGCGAGTTCTAAAAATGTATCTAAGCTAAAAACGGCTGCAGGCGCATTTTCATCCGATGGTCGGATACAGATGCGTGCAAAACCCTTTTGAATCAGAATGTTCAGCTCCTCGGCAAGCGGTCGGGCCTTGGATCGTTTTATTTCAGCCAACAGAAAAATCTTTGCACCGGAGGGTAAATTTCTCATCCGATCAACCACCGAAGCCACATCCTGCTTCTGCACTTCCTTACCAGAAATGGGAGAATATGTTTTTCCGATACGAGCGTACAGTAAACGCAGATAATCATAGATCTCCGTGGAACTGCCGACGGTACTTCGAGGTGTTCTTGTGATGACTTTTTGCTCGATGGCAATGGCCGGACAAAGTCCTTTGATATCATCCACATCCGGCTTATTCATTCGATTAAGAAACTGACGTGCGTAGGCACTAAGGCTCTCCGCATATTTGCGCTGACCTTCGGCAAAAAGGGTATCCATGGTCAGTGAAGATTTGCCCGAACCCGAAACACCGGTGACCACGATCAATTTATTTCGAGGGATGTCTACATCCACTGACTGTAAATTGTGCACCCGAGCCCCCCGGATCTGAATGGGTTTATCTTGCTGTGTGGCAGAAGGCTTGGTCGCTATTTTTTTGGAGGTGGCCATAGAGAAGAGGGTAAAGGTACACGGAGTTATACGTGCGAAAACTGCGTTTCTTAACAAATTCTTGGCGGCCTACATGGGCAATGGTTTTGCTAGGCGGAAAAAATGACTACATTTGAAGTAACATCTAATCAACACCACGCGCCTATCGATCGATTTCTACGCCTGATCATTTTACGGAAAACCAAAAAGGCAGAAATCATGCGTGGCATTTCAACTATCTCCGATTTTGAATTGATCCGTTCCTTCCAGGAAGGAAATACAGTGGCACTCGAAACACTGATCCTTCGACACAAGGAACGCATCTTCACCTCCATCCTGTTGCTGGTGAAAGACCGCTACCTGGCTGAGGATATTTTCCAGGATGCATTTATCCGGATCATTGACACGCTGCGCAGCGGACGATATTCGGATGAAGGCAAGTTTCTCCCCTGGGCCATGCGGATCGCCCGAAACCTCTGTGTGGATCATTTTCGAAAAGTAAAACGAACGCCCACGATCAAAACGGGCGAAAACCAGGACCTATTCGAAGTGTTGAATTTCTCAGATGAATCCACGGAAGAGCGCCTGATTCGTCACCAGAGCCACGACCGCGTACGGGAAATGCTGGATCAACTCCCGGCCGATCAGCGCGAAGTCATCGTTCTTCGTCATTATGCCGATATGAGCTTCAAAGAGATCGCTGAACTCACGAGTTGCAGCATCAACACCGCCTTGGGTCGCATGCGATATGGGTTGATCAATCTGCGTAAAATGATGACCCAACGACAGATCTCGCTCTGAACCTATCTTTTATTTTCCCTTGAATGCTTCAATACCACATTGAAGCCATTCGCTGAAGACCTTTGAATCAGGTGTATAGAATTTGGTGCGCGTGAGCGCTCGGCCATCTGCATCGATGATGGCATATTGAGGTTGAGCCGTGGCACCGAAATTGATGATCTGAAAGGCTGACCATTCATCACCGACCGTGATGATCTTTCGCTCGTGGCCATCCTCGCCTTTTTCGACTCGCTGACGTGTCAAAGGAAGCTTGCGTCGATCATCTACATAAAGTGAAACAACTATATATTCTTCTCGCATCAGCCGACTCACCACCGGATCGATCCAAACTTTTTCCTCCATTCGACGGCAATTCACACAAGCCCAACCCGTGAAATCGATCAGGATCGGTTTGCCTTGTGCACGTGCCAACACACGAGCTGAATCTAAGCCATTCTGAATGGGCTCGAATCGATCGTGTGTAATCTTATTCGAAGGGCAATAACTATAACTGCGAGGAGGCGGGAATCCGCTGATCAGATCCAACTCTTTATCAGGATCACAAGTCAATCCACTCGCCAGGTATACGGTTGCCCCTCCAAAAAACAGAATGAACAGGCCGCGGACCACCGTAAGCGATTTGATCGGAAACAATAAATAAAGTACGATACACAATCCGATCAACGCCCAAATTCCAAGAAAGAGTTCCCGCTTCAAAAATCCCCATTGTTCAACGAGATCGGCATTTGAAAGAAACTTGACCGCTAGTGCTAATTCAATTAGTCCAAGTACCACTTTCACGTCTGTCATCCAGGCACCTGAACGAGGCAATCGCTGTAACCATCCTGGAAATAAAGCAAACAGGGCAAAGGGCAATCCGAGTGCCAATCCGAATCCGGCAGCTCCATAGGTTAATGGCCAGGCTCCTTGATCTGCCACACCCACCAATAAAGTACCTAAAATTGGCCCTGTGCAGGAGAATGAAACGATGGCCAGCGTAAGTGCCATGAAAAAGATCCCACCTAGATTTCCTAAGCCGGAACGAGCATCCATTTTATTGGCGAGTCCGGCCGGAAGACCGATCTCATACAAACCAAAAAACGAAAGCGCGAAGGCTACAAAAACAGCGAAAAAAACTAGATTCAACCAAACACTGGTGGAGAGATTATTGAAGACATTCTCATCTACCGCAGTGCCTGCCAAATGAAAAGGTATCGAGATCGAGATGTAGATCAGAAAAATGAATAGTCCGTATAGAATAGCATTCATGATGCCCTGTCTGCGGGTAGTGGAACGCTTGGTGAAAAAAGTAACGGTCACGGGCATCATGGGAAACACACAGGGAGTGAGTAAGGCAATCAGTCCGCCCAAGATTCCCAACAAAAAAATGCGCCAGCCGGATTGATCGGAAGTGGACTGGTCACCGCAATCTTTAACAGGATGCCCGATATCCAAACCACTCCATTTTAGCGAGGAATTGGCTTTGCCGCCTTCCAATTGAACGGTGAATGACAGTGTTGTGCCGGGATAGAACTCATCTCCTCTTCCGTAGGTATAAAGTATTTGCCCGGACAATTGAGCGGGTGCCTCTCCAACGATCTCGATCGGTATCGTCCATTTCGATGAACCGGCACAAAAACGGACCGATTGCTGAAACAATGAACTGTTTTGCAATTGCGGTGCCGGTGAAACCTTGAATGGACTATGAATTTTGATCGACGAATCCGAAAAACTCAATTCCGTTGTCGGAATTTCCAGTACTTGCTGATCGGGTGCATATAGTTGCCAACCTTCTTTGATGGCGACGGAAAAACTAAGGTCATATTTCCCCTGCGATGTTTTTTGTCCGGTAACGGTCCAGCTAAAAAGTGAATCGGCCCCTTGTCCAAATAAAACCGTTGAGGAGAAGATGACACACCCAATACAGGTGAGTTTCAGCAGGATCGAAACGAATCGCTGTCTCATCCATTAAGTGCAATGGTGAAAGGGATTTTTTTAGGCGGCAGGCATTTCTCGTCATCACAAACCTGATACTCGATCTCTCCGGTGATAGCCGTTTTTACTTTTGCCTTGAGTTTGAAGGCTTGAATAAAATTTACTTCATTGGAATATTGATGAGCCGTCACACCCAGTGTTTTGTCGGTATACTTCTGCATCTTTCCGACCTCTTTCACATTTTTCACCCGAACCACTAACGGATTGTTGTTGAATTGGAAAGAAGTGGGAATAGCGATCGCATCTTTCGGTTGCTGTTGCGAGTAAAGATGCCAGCCCGGCTGGATGGTCGCTCGTAAGATCACCTCATACTCTTGCTCCCCTTTCTTCAATGCCTGAAACTGCCAGCTGACCGGGTTCTGTGCATGAATAACTTGTGAGATCAATACAATGGCAATAGAAATCAGCAGTCGCATTCCGTTTTTTTGTAAAATTCTAGATTATGGTGCAATGTGTTTGTTAAAGTCAGCCTACTAATGAAGCGTCCAATATCCACTTGCGGAAAAGCGTTTTACCATCCAGGTTACTAAGGCTCGAGGAACAAGCTCGTTCCGGATGAGGCATCATACCGATCACGTTACCGGCAGCATTACGAATGCCGGCAATGTTTCTGCACGCTCCGTTCGGGTTGGCAGATTCTGTTATCATTCCGTCAGCATCGCAATAGCGGAATAATACTTGACCATTCAATTCGAGTTGATCGAGGGTGGCTTCGTCTGCATAATATCGACCCTCACCGTGTGCCACGGGGATGCGGTAAACCTGTCCCTCTGGGTCGGTGATGTGTACATTGCGGCAGACAAACTGCTGTTGGGCGTTGCGCAGCAGGGCCCCTGGTAGTAATTGGGATTCACATAAGATCTGAAACCCATTACAAACGCCAAAAACTTTTCCGCCGGCAGCTGCATGTTCGATGACTCGTTGCATCATAGGACTGAAGCGGGCGATCGCACCGCAACGCAAATAGTCGCCATAAGAAAATCCACCCGGCAAAACGATGCAATCTTCAGGTGTGAAGCCGGTTAAACGGTCATCCTTATGCCAAAGCCAATGTACTTCCTGCTGAAGATCGACCGATAGGGCGTCAAACATATCGCGATCGCAGTTGGAACCAGGGAAAACGACCACTCCGAATTTCATGGAAAAGATTTAGGGCCTAAAGATAACCCATTCGAATCAGCTGAAACGCCCTCCGTATTGGATCCACAACACAGCCGCCAACTCCAACCAAAAAAACAAAAGCGGAATGATCCGAAGGGGTGCGTAGAAATAAAAACAAGCCTGAAAGGCTGCCACCGGCAGCAATACTAAAATGTAGCCAGGGTCATTGTCTTGTACCAAGATAAATGGCAAGGCCAGCGCCAGGAACAGCCACACTGTCCATTGCGTCCACCCTTTACGTACCGGTATCAGCATTTTGCGGAGGTTAGATTGGACCTGCAGCATGCCCATCAGGGTTGGGATCGCGAGTAGGGCCAATATCACAAAAAGAGCCCTCGGGTCATCAAGCGCCGGCAATTGAAAAAATGCGTGGGGAAAAACCTTGTACCAGCCCGCTGTACCATTCCAGTATTTCCAAATAGACAGAAAATAGTAGGGTGTCAGCAGGCCGATGACCATCACCCACCATTCCGCCCAACGAAAAGGTCGCATGACCCAGATCCCCACAATACCCCAAAGGATAAACGGAAAAGAGGAGGGCTCTACCAATGGTAGTAGTCCCAACACCAAACAACGGTTGTATACAGCCCCTCTGGACTGGGGTGTTTGATAAAGTGAGAATTGAGCCTGAAAGATCCACAACAAGATCACTCCTACTACCGACCAGGAACTGAATGCATTCCACTGCGGGAAGGCAGCACTGATCGTGAGATAGGCGATAGCCGGCAGAAAATTGGCGGCACCCATCATTTTGTGCCGGTTGATGACGCTGTTCAACTGCCAGGCATGGATAAAATTGAATAGTAGTCCGACCCACCTAAGCCGAATCGATGTTTCCTGTCCCTCGGCCAGCATCTTCCAGATTGGCTGAAACAGAATGCCTCCGGTTGACGGTTCGGTAGCCACCTGAGGCATGGAGAAATACGTCCATTTCACCACTACCGCATAGAGCAACAGCAGCAATAAACTGCCCGGGTTTCGTTTTTTGAAAATTCCGATCAAGGAGTAGACCTCTACCGACTAGGGTGTGTAATCGATCTTGGCGAAACAAAGATAATTGCGATAGATACACGGCAACAATACCTGACGGGCACTTACCTGCTTGGCGAACCGGGGCATCAGCTCATAGCCCCTATCCAGATTTCGCAAGGTGGGATTTTTATTCAGTGCCCCACCTGCTCCCAGCGTAAAGTCTTGCATCAGGTTCAATCGACGCTCGGGCATGTTCATCAGATAGTGGAGTTGTCCGCCGACAATGAACGTGTAAAATGAAAGCAGGTCGTCCGATTCATCATTGAACTGCGTCTTGTTGATCACGGAGCTCCATTCATGTTGCCCCTCCCGATTGAAGGAGAGTACCGCGATGTTGTCGGCATGATGACGAACAGGGGCTTGTCCGGTAGGACGGTTATTGAAGAAATAGCGATTGTAATAAGGAGAGTAATAGTAAAAATCAGAGACACTGGGGAAAAAATAGGGGGAACCGGACAGATAATCCCACCGATTCCAGCTGTTGAAACGGGAGGTGGTATAATAACTTTCCGTACCGATCACCCATCCACCGTCTTTACGCACGGATACCTGTCGGAGAAAATGATCGTTGAAAGCGGTTCGTACGCTCGCCTCCCCTTTAGCTTCCTGACGCAAATTCATGGGGAAGGTGAAATAGGATGTTTTGGGTTCTTCGAGTTGTGATCGTTCCCAGGTGCAGAAAAACAATCCATCTACTTGCCCCCTACGCTCGAGATAGGCCAATGAAGAAAGCAACAGTCGATCGTTGGTATTATCGACGCGTAATTGTGGCTCATCCAGCCAGACCTGGTTGAGCATCAACGGAGAAAGTTGAAGATCGTCTGACGCACTGGGCTTATGAAAAAGGACTACGTGATCGACATTTTCATTGGCGGCCCGGTGGACTTTTAGAAAAGCCAGGTTACCGGCATTGTCGATCGTGAAGTTGCCCAGTGTTTCAACTCGCTCCTCCATGGGAATGGCCATATCTGACCGGCGCAGCAACTGCAGCTGATCATCATATAAAAAGGTGGTCAACTTGAACAATTGCCGATTTCGGCTATTGACCTTAAAGACCAGGATCCGTTTACGGTCCTCACTGACCAAGGTCGTATAAACCGTTTGCGGAGAGGAGGTGCGGACCAGACTGGTATCCAATTCAAGCGGTTCACCAACCCGATTCCCGGAAGCATCTACTTTAGCAGCCAGGCAGTAAACAATGTTCTTTTTTTGATGCTGATAGACCATCCAGGCCGACTGTGGATAGGCAACAAAGTCGATGTTGATCAACTGATCGTTGACGGGCAGATAATCCTGAGGCACCTTACCCACCTGCTCCATGTCGTTATTCAGCACCGAGATCCAGTGTTGATTCCGAACGTTCTTGTAGATCAGAAAATGGGGACCCACCTTGCCGATGATCTCGAAATTCATGCGTCGGTTGTCGGCCCGGTCGGGTTCGGCATAAACGAGTTTCTGTGCGTACAGCGACCCCAGGGTGACGTATAGCAACCCCAACAATTTGAACGAACGAAGAAAAAGTGAATGGCTCATTGACCTCAAATTTAATCAAACCCGAATGCTTGTTTGTGAATCCCCGGTTAAAATCAGACTGGTTTGATTTTGGTTGGTATGGTTGTTTTGTATATAACTTTGTTCCCGATTTAATGTTCATGACACGGATCATCATTTGTCTGGGCGGCAAAGCATCAAGTCCCCTTTTGTGAAATCTACTACGCAGAAAGTTTCAGCCGCCGGACTGCTCATCGCACTCGGCATCATCTATGGCGACATCGGAACGTCACCTCTTTATGTTTTCAACGCGATCATTTCCGATCGGGTAATTACCGAGGACCTGATCCTTGGCACCCTTTCCTGTATCATTTGGACGCTCACACTACAGACCACCCTGAAGTACGTGATCTTGGTGCTACAGGCCGACAACCGGGGGGAAGGCGGAACCTTTGCCTTATATGCCTTGGTCCGGCGCCGAAAAAAATGGCTGGTCGTACCCGCCATGGTGGGAGGCGCCTCCCTGCTCGCAGATGGCATCATCACCCCCCCGATCTCCATTACCTCCGCGGTGGAGGGGCTAAAAGAACTTCCCACGCTCGGCATACAGGATGGTAGCAACACGGTGGTGATCATTGTGCTTTCGATCCTGACTGCATTTTTCTTTTTTCAGCAATTCGGTACCGCTTCCATTGGAAGCCTATTCGGTCCGATCATGTTCGCTTGGTTCACCATGTTGTTGATCCTTGGCGTGGTGCATGTGTTTGATGATCTATCGATTTTTCGTGCCATCAGCCCCTATTATGCCATTCATTTTCTGAATACTTATCCGGGCGGATACTGGTTATTGGGCGCTGTTTTTCTGTGTACCACCGGGGCAGAGGCCTTGTATAGCGACCTGGGGCATTGCGGAAAAGGCAACATCCGAAATTCTTGGTTCTATGTAAAAATCTGTCTGCTGATCCATTATTTCGGACAGGGAGCGAATCTGCTTGCACATCGTAGTGGTTTGACCATCACCCCTGAGATAAAAAACAGTCTTGCCATCAACGCCTTCTATGACATGATGCCCCAGTGGTTCATCATCCCGGGTGTTGTGATCGCTACCAGTGCCGCCATCATCGCCAGCCAGGCAATGGTATCCGGCGCCTTCACGCTGATCAGTGAAGCCATGCGATTGAACCTATGGCCAAAACTCCGGATTCAGTATCCATCTGAGGCACGTGGACAACTTTTCATCCCCACCATCAACCTCTTGATGTTCCTGGGCTGTGTTTCCGTGGTATTGTACTTCCGAAAGTCATCCGACATGGAGGCCGCCTACGGGCTTGCGATCATCGTCACCATGATTGCTACTACCATCCTCTTTGCCAACTACCTTGTCCTCCACCGGGTTCGATCTGGTTGGATCTACCTATTCCTGATCGCCTATCTGGCGGTAGAGATCTCTTTTCTCATTGCCCTGATGGTGAAGTTCCTTCACGGAGGATACATCACCCTGATCATCGGACTGGGCGTCTTTGCCGTGATGTATGTTTGGTTCAGGGCACGTAAGATCAAGAATCGATACGTTGAGTTTGTTCGGCTGGAGGATTACATAACCAAGATCCAGGAGCTCAGCAACGACCGTACCGTTCCCAAATACGCTACGCACCTGGTATATATGACCAGTGCCAACAATCCCAAAGAGATCGAACACAAGGTCATCTACTCGATCCTAAATAAGAAACCCAAACGCGCGGACATCTATTGGTTGGTTCATATCGATACCGTCGACAACCCATATACCTGCGAATACAAAGTTGAACACATCATCCCCAACGACATCATCCGCATCGATTTTCGTCTGGGATTCCGTATGCAACCCCGCATCAACCTGATGTTCCGTAAAGTGGTGGAGGATCTGGTTGCCAATAAGGAAGTGAATATCATCAGTCGGTATGAGAGTTTGGCCAGTAGTCAGACCGTAGGGGATTTTCAGTTTATCGTATTGGAAAAATACCTGAGCCAGGACAATGAACTACCATTCATGGAGCGGGTGATCATGAAATTTCATTTCTGGATCAAAGATCATTCCCTATCTGAGGAAAAAGGATTTGGACTTGACTTGGCAAACGTGACGGTTGAGAAATTCCCACTAGTCGTGGCACCTGTCACCAACTTGAAACTCACGCGGGTCGAATAAGTCCTACGCCAGCCTTTGTATTTCGTAATTTCCCGTCATGGAGATCCTGTTATACACATTGGCGATTATCGCCGGACTCTCTGTGCTGGCCTACCTGTTCCAAGAAAGATTTCTTTTTAAACCGGAAAAACTTCGGGAAGATTTTGTATTCAAATACGACGCCCCCTTCCAAGAGTATTTTTTTGATGTCGCACCCGGCGTCCGCATCAATGGCCTTCATTTTTTCCGAGATAACCCCAAAGGACTGGTTCTATATTTTCACGGCAATTCCCGTAGCATCAAAGGATGGGCTAAATATGCAAAAGACTTTTACCGATTCAACTATGATGTAGTGCTCGTAGACTATCGTGGTTTCGGGAAAAGTACCGGAAAACGAAATGAATCCGACATGCTCAGTGACATGCAATTTGTTTATGACCGGCTTAAAGAGAAATATCAAGAGGATCACCTGATCGTATATGGCAGAAGTTTAGGTAGTGGATTTGCTACCAAGCTCGCAGCCGATAACCAGCCTCGCTACCTGATCCTCGATGCCCCCTACCAGAACTTCATCAAAGTCATTGAACGCTTTTTACCCATACTACCGGTTCGCTGGGTACTGCGCTTTCATCTTCGTACCGACCGATGGCTGAAGAATGTCCGATGCCATACCTACATCCTTCACGGAACAAACGATCGAATCATTCCCATCCAACACAGCGAAGCGTTGCAACGGATCGATCCAAATCGCATCACCTTGATCCGCATCGAGGGCGGCGGACACAACAATCTTCCCAAATTCGATAACTACCACAATTTTATCCGTGACATCCTCAAATACTGATCTTCGTACTATGATCAAATCCCGTTTGTTCCGTTGGTTTCGCTGGATCGGTGCGATCTACTTGCTGATCGGTATTGTTTTCTATTTTCTACAGGACCGACTCATCTTCCATCCGGAACGTGTGCACCCCGATGGTCAGTATGAAATACCCTATCCGCATCAACCCCTGGCGATTCCACTTAACAACAGCGATACGCTGCACCTCATTGAATTCCTCCCCGACACCCATACCAACTTTCGAGGCATTGTTCTCTACTTTCACGGCAACCGAAAACACATCGGCTATTACGCCGATCAAACCCCACCGATGACTAAAGCCGGTTATCGGGTACTGATGATTGATTATCCGGGATACGGCAAAAGCAGTGGTCGACTGACAGAAGAGAAATTATACGAATGGTCGGAGATCGTGTACCGCATAGCACACAAACAAGTAGCAGCTGACAGCATATTGATACACGGAAAAAGTTTGGGCACCGGCATTGCCACCAGATTGGCTTCTATCCGTGCTTGCAAAGGACTGATCCTGGAAACTCCATATTACGATCTGCCGACCGTCGCGAAACGTTTCCTGCCTGTCTATCCGACCCACTGGATCATGCGATTTCAATTTCCGTTAAATACCTACCTGCAACGAGTCAAAGCACCCGTACTGGTCTACCATGGCACGAAGGATGAGGTGATCGGAATCAAACAAGCGATGCGGTTACGCCCAGTCTTGAAACCGTCTGATCGAATGATCGTCGTACCCGGCGGAAAACATAATGGACTAATCGATGATGCAAGCGTCCGAAAAGCGCTGGATTCTTGTTGGAAGAATTGATCTCAATCAACGATCTCTTGCAGACTTACCGTGTTCGCTGAAACAGTAAACCGGCATCTGACCCCGTATTTAAGCGGATAATTCCGCTCGGTATGGCTCACCGGAAAATCATAGCAGACCGGATATTCATACTCCCGAATAATCGATTCAAGGATCTCCTGCAGTTCCTGACCAAAAGGGCGTTCGGTATCCTTGCAATCGGTGAATCCGCCAAAGACCAACCCACTCAACCCATCCAGGTACCCCCCCCGCTTCAATTGACGCAACATCCGATCGATGTTGTATAACTGTTCTCCGACATCCTCCAAAAACAGAATGGCCCCTCGAGTATCGGGAAAAGAATTCGATCCGATCAGGTGCGTGAACAAGGCGAGGTTTCCTCCCAGTAATGTTCCTACGGCTTCACCCGGACGATTTTGCCTATCCGTCGCAACTGTATAATTCATTGCACCACCCGTGATCAATTCCCGCAAACGGGGCAGATAGATTTCATCGTTCGGATAATCCTGAAAAGCACCGGCCATGGGAGAATGAAGAGCGGCAATGCCATAGCGGGTATATAAATGTGCGAGTAACACGGTAATGTCGCTGTACCCGGCGATCCATTTCGGATGTTTCAGAAAGGCTGTGAAATCGAGCCGATCGATGATTCTCGACATCCCGTATCCACCGCGACCGAAAAGGATGGTCCGAATGGAATCATCGTCGAGCATGCGTTGCAGGTCTTTCGCCCGCTCCTGATCCGTACCGGAAAAGTAATTGGTAGAGGAGCTGTGAAGCGTTTGCCCCAATACGGCATTGAATCCCCATACCTTCAACTGCTGCACACAAGCATCTGTTCGTTCCTGGGGCATGAAACCGGCCGGGCACATGATCCCAACCGTCTCTCCGGGCTGAATAGGCCGAGGTTGATTCGTCATGCGTTAAAGGTATCCGAATTCAGGTATTTTTGCATCCACATCATGCAAAACCCGAAGCGTTACCTCATCACCGCCGCCCTGCCCTATGCCAACGGACTCAAACACGTGGGCCATCTGGCCGGAGCCTATATACCAGCTGATATTTATGCGCGTTATCTGCGTGCCCAAATGAGGGATGTTGTTTTCGTCTGCGGTAGCGATGAACACGGCACGGCCATTCCCATTCAAGCGCGTAAAGAAGGTACCACCGCGCAAGCCATCATCGACAAATACCACGAAGCGATGCGGCAGGACTTTGGGGATCTATCCATTGAATTTGACATCTATCACCGCACTAGTGACCCGCTGCATCACGAAACAGCGGCTGCATTTTTTCAGCAACTCGAACAGGCGGGTGAACTGGAAACAAAAGAGACGGAACAATTCTTCGATCCCGAAGCACAAACCTTTCTGGCCGATCGATTTATTAAAGGCACCTGCCCTTCCTGTAAAAGTGATCGGGCTTTTGGCGACCAATGTGAAAGTTGCGGACGTTCACTCAGTCCGGATGAACTGATCAATCCGCTCAGCACGCTCAGCGGCGCCACCCCCATTCTCAAAAAAACAACCCATTGGTATTTACCCTTGGGAAAGCATGAGGCATTCCTGCGTGAATGGATACTTGAACAGCACAAACAAGACTGGCGACCGACCGTAGTGGGACAATGCAAGGGATGGATTGAAGGCGGTTTACAATCAAGAGCTGTTACCCGCGACCTGGACTGGGGTGTGAAAGTCCCCCTACCTCAAGCCGACGGAAAAGTTCTCTACGTCTGGTTCGATGCACCGATCGGATACATCAGTGCCACCAAACAGTGGGCCATCGATAATGGAAAAGACTGGGAACCCTATTGGAAAGATGCCGATACCCAACTGGTCCATTTTATCGGAAAGGATAACATCGTATTCCATTGCATCATCTTCCCGGTGATGCTGAAATTGGGCGGCTATATTCTGCCCGACAATGTCCCCTCCAATGAATTTTTGAATCTGGAAGGTGACAAGATGAGTACCAGTCGCAACTGGAAGCTCGACATGCGTGATTACATCAATGATTTTGTAAAAGCGGAGAACGGTGGTGGTCAGGCGGTCGACATGTTACGTTACTACCTGACCCAGATCGCACCGGAGACAAAGGACAGCGAATTCACCTGGAAGGGATTTCAAGATGCCGTAAACAATGAACTGGTAGCCGTGCTCGGTAATTTCGTCAACCGCAGCTGGGTACTCATGCATAAACTCTGCAAAGGCAAGGTACCTCCCTACCATGCAGCGAAGGCCGACGAATACGACAAAGCGCTGATCGAACAGATTCGTGTCGCCACAGATACCATCACGGCACACCTGGAGAAATATCAATTTCGCGATGCACTCTTCACCGTGATCGACCTGGCTCGTCATGGAAACCAATACATGCAGCGCAAAGAACCCTGGATTATTGCAAAACGCTTGGAAACCGAGCCCGATGCGCAGCAATCGATCGACAACTGTCTCCATCTCTGCTTGCAGCTGACGGCCAACCTGACCATACTCGTCAACCCGTTTCTGCCAAACACCACCAAAACACTTTGTCACATGATGAAGGTGGTGGATCGCATGCTCGAATGGAAAAATGCCGGTCGTATCGACCTACTGAAAGTCGGATACTCACTGCGGGAGCCGCAATTGTTATTCCGAAAGATCGAGGACACCGAAATAGCCACGCAGTTGGAAAAACTTAAAAAGAACATGATGTCAAACGAAATACCACCGGCGACCATAACAACTCAAGTAGAAACACCTGCTGCCAAACCGACCATTCAGTTCGATGATTTCGCAAAAATCGAATTGAAAGTGGGCACCATTGTCGCTGCCGAGAAAGTGGAAAAAGCCGATAAACTATTAAAGCTTTCAGTCGATCTGGGTGCGGAAACACGCACCATCGTGAGTGGTATCGCCTTGCACTACAGTGCTGATGAGATCATCGGCAAACAAGTATCCGTCGTCACCAATTTAGCACCCCGTAAAATGCGCGGAATCGAAAGTAATGGCATGATCCTGATGGCAGAAGATACCTCAGGCAAGCTGCATTTCGTCAACCCACAAAGTCCTGTCGAACCCGGATCCGGCATCAGCTGATACTGCCTGCCATGGTGTAACTTCGTAGGCAATCAATCGTACCGCCTGCCATGTCTACCCGCCGCATCAAACAGATCGCCGTTCTTGGAAGCGGCGTGATGGGATCCCGTATCGCTTGTCATCTTGCCGGGGCTGGTTATCCGGTACTATTGCTGGATCTGCTTCCCAAGGATCTTCCTGAAAACGCGCGCACCGACCAACGAAACAAGATCGCCCGAGAAGCGCTGCTGGCCGCTATCAAGTCCAACCCCTCCCCTGTTTATGACAACACGGTAGCAAACAAGATCACCGTTGGCAATTTCACGGATGATTTGAAAAAAATCGGCGACTGCGATTGGGTGATCGAAGTGGTGGTGGAACGGCTCGACATCAAACAACAACTTTTTACAGAGATCGAAAAATACCGCAAGCCGGGTACGATCATCAGCTCCAATACATCCGGCATTCCGATCGGCCAAATGGCAGAGGGACGTAGTGAAGATTTTCAAAAACATTTCTGCGGAACGCATTTTTTCAATCCGCCTCGTTATTTGCGTTTGCTGGAAATCATACCCACACCCAAAACAGATCCAGCTGTTATCGAATTTTTAATGGATTTCGGGGATCGCTTTCTTGGAAAGACCACCGTGCTTTGTAAAGACACACCGGCCTTCATCGCCAACCGTATCGGTGTATTCGGCATGATGACCATCATGCAGGTGCAAGCAAAAATGGGACTAACAGTGGATGAGATAGATGCGCTGACAGGACCGATCATTGGTCGACCTCGTTCGGCTACCTTTCGAACGGCGGATGTGGTAGGACTTGACACGCTGGTTCGCGTCGCCAATGGCGTGGCAGAGAATTGTCCGACAGACGAAGCACGTACACAATTCAACATCCCTGCCTGGTTGAAACAAATGGTTGAGAACAATTGGCTAGGCGATAAAACGGGCCAGGGTTTCTTCAAGAAAACAAAAGGCCCCAACGGCGAAAAAGAGATCCTGACACTCGATCTACAAACACTCGAATACAAACCCCGTCAGAAACCAAAATTTGCGAGTGTAGAGGCTGCTAAACAAGTGGACGCCCTACCAGAACGTTTGAAGATGCTGGTGGCAGCCCCCGACAAAGCCGGTGAATTCTATCGTCACTTTCATTACGGCTTGTTCTCTTACATCTCACATCGCATCCCGGAGATCAGTGATGAACTCTACCGAGTCGATGATGCCTTAATGGCCGGATTCGGCTGGGAGATCGGTGCCTTTGAAAGTTGGGATACGCTTGGCGTTGCCCGATCTCTGGATGCCATGGAAAAAAATGGCTATACCGTAGCGAGCTGGTTGAAAGAGATGATCGCGGCCGGAATCAAATCATTTTATAAGATCGAAAACGGCAAACGCTTTTGCTATGATCCGATAACAAAAGCGTATCAATCGTTACCGGGCGGAGAAGCCTATATCCTGCCGAGTCATCGAAGCGATCAAACGATCTGGAAAAACAGTAGTTGCCGTTTGGTAGACTTGGGGGAGGATGTGCTCGCGTTGCAGTGGAATACAAAAATGGGCAGTATCGGAGGGGATGTGCTGGGCGGCATTCAAACAGCGGTCGATACCGCTGAGCGAAGCAATAAAGCATTGGTCATCGCCAATGAAGGATTGAATTTCTCGGTGGGTGCGAATGTGGGTATGATTTTCATGCTGGCCATCGAGCAAGAATATGACGAGCTCGATCTCGCGATCCGTTTCTTTCAAAATACTATGATGCGGGTGCGCTATTCCGATACGCCGGTGATTGTCGCCCCACATGGAATGACATTGGGCGGCGCCTGTGAACTGAATTTGCATGCGGATGGATGTTGCCCGGCGGCGGAGACCTATATGGGATTAGTTGAATTAGGAGTCGGTGTTATTCCGGGTGGAGGCGGTACGAAAGAGTTTGTGTTGCGTGCTTCCGACGAGATGCATCCCGACGAACCGGAAACGATCACCCTTAAGAACAGATTTCTTTCCATCGCCACCGCAAAAGTGGCTACCTCAGCGCTGGAGGGATTCAATCTTGGTGTTTTTAGAAAAGGACAAGACCGCATCGTGATGAATCAAAACCGTCGCGTATCGGAAGCAAAAAGTCTCGCAAGGCATTTTCTCTCACAAGGATACGTATCGCCTACTCCGAGAAAAGATATCAAGGTACTAGGCCGGTCCGGATTGGGTGCTTTATATGCTGGGATACATGGCATGCGTACCGCCGGATATGCGACAGAACACGACGCAGTGGTCGCGAAGAAATTGGCCTATGTGATGTGTGGCGGTGACTTGAGCGAACCATCTTTAGTTACTGAGCAATATCTGCTCGACCTGGAAAGAGAAGCGTTCTTATCGCTCTGTGGTGAACGAAAAACACTGGAGCGAATTCAAAGTGTATTGAAGGGCGGCAAGCCGGTCCGTAATTGATCAGTTACGCAAAAGATCGGCAAGCGCCTGACCGATCTCCGGGTATTGAAAAGAGAATCCTGATTGTCGGATCTTCTCACTACTCATCGTAGTACTCTTCAACACTTCGATACTCATCTCGCCCAACAAAAGCTTCAAAGCAAAAGCCGGAACGGGTATCGGAATGAACGGAACCCCACTTGCTTTTGCCAGCGACTGCATTAGTTCTTTATTGGAAACCGGATGGGGGGCTGATGCATTATAGATCCCGGAGACGTTATTTTCTTGAAGTGACCAGCGGATCATAGAAACCAGATCCAGAATATGTATCCAACTGATCGTCTGTGCTCCGGTACCGAGGACAGGCGTGATCCCGAAACGAACAGGTTTTCTGAATTCAGCTAAGGCGCCCCCTTTTGTGCTAAGAACGATTCCGATCCGTAACTGTACAAGACGTATGCCAAGAGATGAGACATCCGACAAACTGGCTTCCCACAACTTACAGGTCTCTCCCAGAAAATCCGAGTACACCGGATCATGCTCAGTAAAAGGAATCGGATTCGGGATCGAAGGATCCGGTCCGTACCAACCTTGTGCCGATGCACCTACTACAGAGCTCACTCGGTTGGGGATATTCTTCAAGCAAGCAGAAAGAAATCGGCCGGAACGCACACGGCTATCAACGATCTCTTTTTTTCGGTTGACCGTCCACCTTTTCTCCGCCACATTGGCCCCGGCTAAATGAATAACATGATCCGCTTCGCGAATGGCCTGTTTATCAATCGTCTGCCGGTATGGATCCCAAGAACGATAGGTGAGCTGTGGTGAAAAGGATGTCTGCTTCGATGGATCACGCGTGAGGATTGTAACGTGATGTCCATCATGTATCAGTTGCTCGGTCAGCGCCCTGCCGACCACTCCTGTACCGCCTGTGATAAGATGATTTGCCATGACTGATTTAAAACGGAGAAAGATCAAAATGGTTCATCGATAATTCGATTACCTTAGTGTTCGTGTCATCCATTTTACAAATAAACAACATTCGAAAATCCTACGGATCGGTACGAGCATTGAACGATGTGAGTCTTGGTGTTCCGGAGGGGTCGGTTTATGGGCTATTAGGGCCTAACGGAAGCGGTAAAACTACCCTGCTGGGCATTCTGATGTCCGTTCTTCGTCCCCAAGATGGATCCTACACTTGGTTCAATGGCGCATTCGGTGACGGGTACAGAAAAAAAATCGGCTGTCTGCTTGAAACGCCCAACTTCTATCATTACCTGAGTGGTGAAGAAAATCTACGGATCACCGTTTCGATCAGTGGCAGAGGGAATGAGGATGATATAGAGCGGGTGTTAAAGCTGGTTGGATTATTTGAACGAAGAAAACACCGGTTCGGGACCTACAGTTTGGGCATGAAACAACGGCTCGCCATTGGAGCTGCCCTGTTGGGTGATCCGACCGTATTGGTATTGGATGAACCGACGAACGGACTGGATCCAGTGGGCATCGCTGAGATCCGCGAATTGATCCGAAGACTAAATCAACAAGGGCGTACCATTCTCATCGCCAGCCATTTGCTGGATGAGGTGGAGAAAGTCTGTACGCATGTAGCCATCTTAAAAAGAGGTGTTTTGCTGACGGATGGTCCGGTTTCCGATGTTCTGATGGATGAAGACGTAGTGGAAATGAAGTCCGCTGATCCGGTGCAGTTACAGAGCTACCTGAAATCGCAACAGATCGAAACATTTGTAGATAGTGAACATGGCTTGATCTGTGCCCGCTTTCCTAAGGGAACGGCACCGATAGAAGAATTGAATCGCCGCTGTATGGAGCAAGGGATTGTACTGACACACCTATTGCTTAGAAAAAAGAAGTTGGAAACACGTTTTTTTGAATTGACGAATGACTGACCGATGAAAGGAACCCGATTGCTTCATACAGAATGGCTGAAAGTCCGCAAGTACTGGGCATTTTGGGGTGTATTTGCTTTGGTACTCATTGCTTACCCGGGCATCAGTTATCTTTTTTATACCGGTTATCAGGATCTGCGCAGCAGCAACCGGCAAATGGATGCAATCCTCAAATTCACGGTCGGATCGCCCTTCGGATTTCCGGAGATATGGCATACACTTGCCTATATCGCCTCCTTCCTCGTATTCATTCCGGGTGTACTGGTGATCATGCTGATCACGAATGAATACCAATACCGCACACAACGACAGAATATTCTGGATGGATGGAGCCGGGATCAATTTCTGTGGTCCAAGGTCATCGATATCGCCGCGCTTAGCATTTTGCTCTCTCTCGTTTATGCAGGAGTGGTTCTCATTACCGGCTGGGCCAATCCGGAGATCGCGCTTTCCGGGATTCAAGAGAAATCATATTTCATCGGACTGTTTGCGCTGATCACGTTCAATCAGTTAACCATTGCCTTCCTGTTTGGATTTCTATTCAAACGTGCCCTGCTGGCGTTGGGTTTCTTTCTGTTTTATTTCCTGATCCCAGAAAACATTCTGATTCAATTATCCCGCTGGCGCTGGCATACCGGTAACTGGTATCACTATCTTCCGTTGGAGGCATCGGACCGACTGATCCCACCTCCCCCCTACTTGGCCCGAATTTCGAATCCGACCGATTACCAACTGATGTTGGACTCTATTCCCAAACACATCGTTATTTCCATCGGATACACTTGTCTGCTTTGGTTCTTTTGCTTCTGGTGGCTACGCAGAAAAGACCTTACCTAAAAAAAATCCTCCCGCAAAAGCGGGAGGAACAACTAAAAACAGGGTGCCCATCGGGCTTGCTACACAAACCCTGAT
>CANGZN010000007.1 GCA_947458625.1 Chitinophagaceae bacterium | reverse complement strand
ATGGGAGGGGTCGTGACTTAACAAGATCTGAAAATCTGCTGCTGCTACCCCCTGGCTGGCAAGCGCCAAGTCTCCGTACTTTTTGAAGTTTGCGCGAGAAGACCAATTCTCCACCCCGATCAAAACGATCCGATCTTCCTCCTTTTCAATATGAACATGTTCGTTCAGTAGTAGCCGCCAGCCCATCTTCGAATGAATAGACTTCAACCGATCTAGGTTGACTTTTTTTAACTCAGCCGTTTCCCAACCAACATAATCTCCATAATCATGATTCCCAAGAATGGAATACACCCCTAAGGGTGCGCTCAGCTTAGAGAATAATTTCTCATACTCTTCCATCTCACTAGCCAAATTATTGACTAGATCTCCAGTGAAAAATATCAGATCAGGTTTTAAAGCCATCGCTTTTTCAATTCCTCTTTCCACTGCCGCCGGATCATCAAAACTACCGGCATGAATATCTGAGAGCTGGACGATCCGCAGGCCATCGAATGCCTTGGGAAGTTTGGGCGATTGGATCCGCTGCCGACGAACTTCGTACCGGTATTTATTCCCGAATCCGTAGACCAAACTCCCTAATAGTCCGGTGCCTGCCACAACACCCATCCAACTCAAAAAAACAGAACGGCTTACCCCGGAATCGATGGTTGTAGTGGGAACTGCGAGGCGATAGGCTTCGATCCCACCCCATTGAAGGAACCTCCGCAGATCATCGACTAGGAAAAACAAGGCTGCCACCCCCCTGGCTAAAAACCAGGCCACTCCGGCTGCAAACACCGTCATCCCGACGGGTTTCCACCACCCTGATTGAACCATTTTGGGGACAAAGAAAAAAAACACCAAGGTTCCAAGACCGAGTAGCAGATAGCCTGCTTGTACCCACCCCGCCCGCCGAAATCCAGCATTCGCCAGATAACCCCTTAGCACCCAGAATACATACAGGTCGATCAGCAGGTAAATAGCCGTAGCAATGATCCCGAAAGTGGTGATGCGCATGTGGGGCGAAATTAACTCCTCCGATAACAACTGCTGAACAAGAAGGTTCTGACCCGTCTACGTAACTGAATTTTGCCGTATTTTGTAGCCCTTTCACTTTACGATCATCCCCTTACGTACATGGCTAGAATAATCGGTGTAGCGAATCAAAAAGGAGGCGTTGGAAAAACCACCACAGCCATCAACCTGGCCGCCAGTTTGGCGGTGCTGGAGTTCAAAACTCTTTTAGTAGATGGCGACCCCCAGGCGAACAGCACCACAGGTGTAGGATTCGACCTGCAGAACATCACACAGAGCCTGTATGACTGCATGGTTAACCAATCCCGCCCCAAGGATGTGATCCTTAAAACCGAGATCCCCAACCTTGACTTGATCCCCTCACACATCGACCTGGTTGGTGCGGAAATTGAGATGATCAATTATCCCAACCGGGAAATGGTTTTAAAAACAATGTTGGATTCACTCCGTTCAGAGTACGACTTCATCATCATCGACTGTTCACCGTCACTCGGACTGATCACCGTGAATGCATTGACCGCAGCGGATTCAGTTGTGATACCCGTACAAGCTGAATTTTTTGCACTGGAAGGACTCGGGAAATTGCTGAATACGATCAAGATCGTTCAGAGCCGACTGAATACAAATCTGGCGATCGAAGGCATCCTGATGACCATGTACGATGGCCGATTGCGTCTCTGCAACCAAGTGGTGAGCGAAGTGCGCCGGCATTTTGACGAACTGGTCTTCAATACCATCATTCATCGCAATGCCCGATTGGCCGAAGCTCCGTCTGCTGGCAAACCCGTGATCCTGTACGATGGCAACAGTAAAGGATCGGTCAACTACCTGAACCTCGCCAAAGAGATCCTGCAGAAAAATAATATGACCAAGATCAAGAATGAGGATCGGGTGCTGGATTGATAAACTACAATAGCCATGGCCACTTCAAAACCAAACAAAGATCTGCTGGGCAAAGGAATCCGATCCTTGCTGCAGTCCATCGATACAGACATCAAGTCTCCACAAGGCCAGCTCAAACAAGCGGTGGTGGAGCACATGACCCATTCGATGGCAATAGCTGTGGTGGACATTCAACCGAATCCGAAACAACCTCGTCACGATTTTGATGAAGCTGCCCTGAACGAGCTTGCACACTCCATCAAATTGCATGGCATCATCCAGCCGGTCACCGTCTCTCAGATGACCAACGGCAAATACCGAATCATCGCCGGTGAACGCCGTTGGCGGGCTGCTCAGCTAGCCGGTCTCACTGAAATCCCTGCTTATATCCGCCAGGCGAACGACCAACAGCTGTTGGAATTGGCCTTATTGGAGAACCTACAACGGGAAGATCTGAACGCTGTTGAAGTGGCCCTCAGCTACAAAAGAATGATGGATGAGCTCAATTACTCTCAGGAGCAGGTAGCGGAACGCATGGGAAAAGATCGAAGCACCGTTGCCAACTTCATTCGCCTATTGAAACTTCCGCCAGATATACAACTTGCTGTCAGAAATAATAAAATTTCCATGGGCCACGCACGTGCGCTGGTCAATGTAGGTACCGTCGATCAGCAATTGTATGTGTTCAAAGAGATATTGAACAAAGAGCTGTCTGTTCGTCAGACAGAGGCATTAGTGCGAAACCTATACAAACAACCGGCCGCTGTTAAAAATCCTGCAAAATCGACCAACCACGATCCACTCAAACGAATACAGGATAAATTAGCTTCCCATTTCAGCACGCGGGTTCATTTACATCAAAACCCAAAAGGAGACGGAGCCATCACACTCGAATTCTATTCCAACGAAGAATTGAACAAGATCCTCCGGCAACTGAACGTGCCATTGGATTGATATGAAAAATATTCTGCTACTGCTGACTTTCCTGAGTTTGCTTTCTACTGCAGAAGCGATCCAACCGTCCGATAGCACCCCTACCGCTCCGACGCGTAAAGCAAATCGGTACGATTCCCTAAGCAAGAAACATAGTCCGCGGGTAGCCGCGATCCGATCAGCCATTGTGCCCGGCTGGGGACAGATCTACAATAAAAAATACTGGAAACTGCCGATCGTCTATGGAGCGCTGGGCACCTGCGCAGGTGTATTCGTGTATAATTTAAACAACTACAAAGACACCCGATTCGCCTACCGCGTGAAATACAACATGCGCGTCAACTTTACCGATTCTACTTTGTTCGACCAGATCAATCCGCTGATGAAACCATTAGACGAAGAATCACTTCGCTATTACCGCGACCAGTTTCGACGCGATATAGATTATTCAGTTCTTTTCTTTTTGCTCCTCTGGGGACTGAATGTCGTAGATGCTACAGTCGATGCCCACCTCAAGAGTTTCGATGTAGGACCAGACCTCTCGCTTCAACTCAAACCCGGAAGGAGTCAACTGGCCGGAACCAGCGGTCTCAGTGTCGTCTTAAAAATCGGAAAATAATAAGCCATGAAAATCGCCCTAATCGGTTATGGTAAAATGGGCAAGGCCATTGAGTCTGTAGCCATGGCGCAAGGCCACGAAATCATACTACGAATAGACGCCTCTAACCCCGAAGGATGGCAGGCTCCGGAGATGAAACAAGCAGAGGTAGCCATCGAATTCACCGCACCAGAGTCTGCTCCGCACCACCTAGTAAAATGCTTTGAACTGGGCGTACCGGTAGTTTGCGGTACCACCGGCTGGTTGAATCAATGGGAAGATGTCGTAAGCCGTTGCAGAGCGCTGGGCGGCAGCTTCTTGTACGCCAGTAATTTCAGTGTGGGTGTCAACTTGTTTTTTGAACTCAATAAACAGCTCGCCCGGTTGATGGCCCCACATGATGAATACAAACTATCGCTGGAAGAGATACATCATATGGAAAAAAAAGATGCCCCCAGCGGAACAGCGATCACACTTGCCGAACAGTTGATCGCAAACAACTCCGCTAAAAAGAATTGGGTAAATCAGCCGACATCCCACCCAGATGAACTGGAGATCATCAGCAAGCGAATCGATAAGGTGCCGGGCACACACAAGATCCTTTATCAATCGGATATTGATTCAATAGAGATCACCCATACGGCACATAACCGAATTGGATTTGCAACAGGAGCCGTAATGGCAGCAAAATTCCTGAAAGGAAAAACCGGTATTTACACCATGCAGGATGTGTTGGGCCTATCTCGTTAGTTACAGCCCAATACTTCGCACAGCTTTTGCCCCAGCGCTTCACCCCGTAGATTCTTCGCAATGATCACCCCATTCGGATCGATCAATAGATTCTGAGGGATGCTTTGCACTTTATATTGCTTGGCTACTGCGTTATTCCAGAATTGAAGATCGCTGACATGTGTCCAAGTCAATTTATCCTCCTGGATGGCCTCAAGCCAACGATTTTTCTGACCGGGTCGGTCCAATGAAACACCCAACACCGTAAAATTTTTATCCTTGAAACGCTGATAGTTCTCTACGACATTGGGGTTTTCCGAACGGCAGGGGCCACACCAACTGGCCCAGAAATCCAATAACACGTATTTCCCTCTGAAGGAAGAAAGGGAAACCGGGTTGCCATTCACATCGTCCTGTGTGAATTCCATTGCCATGCTGCCAACTGCTCCCACTTTACTATCCTCGATCATCGTCAATAATTGCTTACCGATGGTCGACTGCTGACCGGCCAGTGATAATTTCTTATACCGACGCTCCAGAACGATCGGGTCTTGACTGAATCCATAGGTCGCAGACAATATAAAAGGAGCAACCGGTGAGTTCGGATTGGCATCAATGATCGAATCGATCAGTAATTGCATATTCGTCTGCGATGTCTGATAAAGAGCCATCAAACTATCCCGTTGAGCTGGATTTTGTGTGGTATTGATGATGCTTGCCCACTGATTGGTCTGTTGAACGATGGGCAAAAAACGCTTGATGAACGATTGAAAATCCAAATGCGCCGGAGAGCCGTTCACCTCATATTCATTTGGCTTTCCCACAGACGGCTCAACACTTACAGTTCCCGGCTGAAGAAACAATTCGATGGGTCGATTCTGACTTCCAACTTGCAAAAAATAAAGATTGGCATCTTCCATTGGGATCGTGAAGGCAAATACCCCACCCATTGTTTTCACTTCCTGACTGGGCGATTGATCACCATTTTTGATCAAAAAAACCGAGGTGCTATCCGGCAGCTGAAATCCTTTTCCTGTCAAAAGACACAGTGTATCCTTCGGTACTGCCACAACCACCTCGACTGAGGGGGAAGCTATCTGCCCACCGAGATTCTTTTCGATCCACTGGGTCATATTACGCCAGAGATGCATCGTCGTATTGTCCATGCCACCGCTGATACCATGATTCTTATTTGGATAATACATACTCTCGAAATCAATATTACTTTTCACCAAGGAGGTGATCATTTGGGTAGCATTCTGAAAATGCACATTATCATCCGCAGTTCCATGTATGATCAGATACTTACCCTTGATGCGATTGGTGAAGTTGATCGGTGAGTTGTCATCATACCCTTTGGGATTTTCCTGTGGCGTGCGCATGTAGCGCTCCGTATAGATATTATCATAATAGCGCCAGTTGGTAACGGGTGCAACGGCAACCGCTGCACTGAACACGTCCGCCCCCTTGGTGATGGCTAGTGAGCTCATGAAGCCACCATAACTCCAACCCCAGTGACCGATTCTGGATTTATCAACATACGGCAGTTTACCCAGCTCCAATGCCGCATCGATCTGATCTTCGATCTCGAATTTTCCTAACTGCAGGTATGTCTTCTTCTTGAATTCCTCTCCTCTGTAGCCGGTGCCGGTATTATCTACACTCACAATGATGAATCCTTTCTGACTCATCATTTGATGCCAGGGACTCACAGCCCCCCAACGGTTGGCAACTTGTTGTGAACCCGGGCCACTATAGTTACAGAACAGCACCGGGTATTTTTTGGAAGGATCGAAATTCGATGGCTTCAACATCCATCCGTTTAGCGTGTCTCCTTTTGAATTCGGAATACGGAGGAATGCAGATTGTCCGAATCCATATTCAGCAAGTTTTGTCCGCAGCTTAGCACTTTCCGAAACGGTGCGGATCAGGGATGTTTTCCAGCCCTTCTTCTTGTCGAGCGATATTTTCCGAACAGTCACCACATTGGGTTCGTTGATGGTGGATCGAAAATCAAAGAATTGTGTAAAGTCGTCATTCAGCTCCACCCGATGCCAGGCCGAGTCAGTTGTCAAGGCAGCCGATTTTTTTCCGGAAAAATCAGACACGAACAAGTTCCTGTCCATCGGACGAGGCCAAGCCAAGGTATAAAACACCTGCTTCCCAGCCTCATTCACCGCATTGATCTCCGCCACTTCTGCATCAGGGCGGCTGAGCGGGGTGAGTTGACCATTGTCCATTTGTAACACATACAATCGGCGCATCCCATCCTTCTCGCTGGTGAAAAGTAACTGCTTGCCATTTTTCAAAAACTGCCAATCGTCGTTGATCTCAACAAAATATTTATTACGCTCTTCGTAGAGCACTTTTGATTGACCGGTAGTGGCGGAAGTCGACAACAGCTGCAAGTGATTCTGATGGCGATTCATCCAAAAAACAACCAGGTTACTATCCTGCTGTGTCCATTTGATCCGCGGGATATAAACATCCCCTTCCGAAAATTGAGCTTTCGCCACTTTGTTCTGCGTAAAATCATGGATCAGGATCTGTACTGTTGAATTCACATCACCTGCCTTGGGGTATTTATAGCGATAATCCTTATTGTATCCATTGTCAAAGATGGTCATGTTGTACTCCGGCACTTTTGACTCATCAAAACGATAATAGGCCAGGAAACTACCTTTTGGGCTCCAGGCGTAGGCCTGCGTGAACTCAAACTCCTCTTCGTACACCCAGTCACAGTTACCATTGATGATCTTATTCCATACACCATCGGTCGTTAATGCTTTCGTTGTTCCGCTTTGCACCTCATATACATACAAATTGTTGTTCATCACGTAGGCGATGCGGCTTCCGTCAGGTGAAAAGCTAGGGTGAAGGACTTTCTCCTCCGCTAAGCGAGACAATTTGCGGCTCACCGTATCATACAGATAGATCCAAGACTTGGATGAACGACGGTAGATGGACTCCGTCCCTTTACGCAATAGGTAGAATTTTCCATCAGCGGGTGAAGCAACCGAGCTCTCAGGCTGACCAAAAGGCTTACCGGTCACATCTGTTACCCCGTCCAGCCTCAATTCCGCTTCTTTTCGTGTGGTATCGAATACGACAGGCACGAACTCACCCCGGAAGGTGCCTTTTTTGTAAATGTCCTCCAGGGTAATGGATTTAGTCTGGGCCAATAACTGACCTGAAAATAGTAGCAGGCTTAAAAGGGGTAAAATCTGTTTGCGCATATACTGATTTGGAGGATAAAAATAACTCAATCTGCTCTTCAGGGGGCATAAAAAAAGCCATCGAAAATCGATGGCTTGAGAAGGTTCTGTTAAAAGCGTATCAAGACTTTTCAGCCATAGCCGGGATGGCATCCACGCGATAAACACCTGCATCCAGCTTTTTCTTGGTGTCCGAAAACGCCTGGAGGGTTATTTCAATATCCTCGTCGGTATGTACGGCAGAGGGGATCAAGCGGAAGATGATGTGCCCTTTGGGGATAACCGGATATACTACGATAGAGGCGAAGATCCCGTAGTTCTCCCGCAGGTCCATGACCATGGCCGTGGCCTCCTCTACTCCGCCATGCATGTAAACTGGGGTTACGACTGAATCGGTTTTACCGATATCAAATCCACGGGCTTTCAGTCCGTCTTGCAATTTGCGGGCATTACTCCAAAGCTTGTCTTTATATTCGGGATGGTTACGCAACAACTCCAATCGCTTGAGATTGCCCACCACCAGGGGCATGGGCAGGCTTTTGGCGAATATCTGGGAGCGGATGTTGTAACGAACGTAGTCGATGATCTTCTTATCACCGGCAACAAATGCCCCGATGCTGGCCATAGACTTCGCGAAGGTTGAGAAATAAATGTCGATGGCATCTTGGCATCCTTGCTCCTCACCGGCACCTGCACCGGTTTTGCCCAAGGTGCCAAATCCGTGTGCATCGTCCACCAACAGGCGGAACTCATATTTTGATTTCAGTGCAGCGATCTCCGTTAATTTCCCTTGATCACCTGCCATTCCGAACACACCCTCAGTTATCACAAGTATACCGCCGGTCTTTTGCTTATCGATCAATGCCTGTGCGCGCTGCAATTGCTTTTCGCAATCAGCCACGTCATTATGCTTGAACACATAACGATGTCCGGGATGTAAACGCAACCCGTCGATGATACAGGCATGGCTTTCCGCATCATAAACGATCACATCATGACGGCTACAAAGTACATCGATGATGCTGACCATTCCCTGGTATCCGAAGTTGAGCAGCGCCGAATCTTCCTTACCGACAAAAGCCGCCAATTCCGCTTCCAATTGCTCATGCTGGTTACTGTTGCCACTCATCATTCGAGCACCCATTGGATACGCCAATCCAAATTCCTTGGCCCCGTCTGCATCTGCTTTTCTGACTTCGGGATGATTGGCCAGACCGAGGTAGTTATTCAGGCTCCAAACAATCATTTCTTTACCCCTGAATTTCATGCGGCTGCTGATCTCTCCCTCCAACTTGGGGAAGGCGAAATATCCATGTGCCCGCTCGCGGTGTTGTCCAAGCGGCCCCTGATTCTTGAGTAATCTTTCAAAAAGGTCTGCCATACTATAGGATTAGGTGAAATATGATGCAAATGTACAGCAAAAAGGCATTTTCTAAGAGAGCAGGGAGCATCACCAAGCCTTCCTGAATATCTTTGCCCTCGAGACATGAAACCGATCCTCGTTGTCGATAATTACGATTCTTTCACGTACAACCTTGTGCACCTGCTTGAGTCGGTGACCGATCAAGTCATTGAGGTTCGCCGGAATGACGCTGTGGAGCCTGAAGAAATTGCCGACTTTGAACGCTTGGTACTTTCGCCTGGTCCGGGCCTCCCACAAGAAGCAGGCCGCCTAATGGAACTGATCCGTGCCACACCATCACATATGCCGGTATTGGGCGTATGCCTGGGGATGCAAGCCCTTGCCGTACATAGTGGCGGAAGGCTTTTTCAACTGACAGACGTACAGCATGGCATTGAGACTGACATAAAGATCCTCGCAACAGGTGATCGGCTCGGGTTGTATGAAGGAATACCTGACGATGTCCGGGTAGGCCGGTATCATAGCTGGATGGTTGAAAAAGGAAGTTTACCTGAAGTCTGGCAAGCTACTTCCGGGGATACCCAGGGACGGATCATGTCCATGGCCCATCGAACAAACCCCTGGCAGGGCGTTCAGTTTCATCCGGAGAGCGTCATGACATCATTTGGCAAGCAACTCTTGCAAAACTGGCTGCGAGGGAAAACCCCTTGAGGTGAAATCAGAAGAAGAAATAGATTTGCTGATTATTGATTGAACTTCCCGCCCATTTCTTAGTTATTCATACATGAGAAAGATCGCCGTTGCCATCACCGGAGCCAGTGGATCCATTTACGCTGAGGACCTTTTGCAAAAACTATGCGTCCTGAAGGAACAGGTGCAGGAGATCTCGTTAGTGATGAGCACCAATGCAAAAGAAGTGTGGCGTACAGAATTAGGTAATGAAACCTGGAAAGATTTTCCGGTAAGAACGTTTGATACACATGACTTCTCCGCCCCCATCGCCTCCGGTTCCGGACAATACGATACACTGATCGTGATCCCTTGCTCCATGGGCACGCTGGGTCGTATTGCTAATGGTGTGTCGGGCGACCTGATCACCCGCGCCGCTGATGTGATTCTTAAAGAACGACGTAAACTGATACTAGTTGCAAGAGAAACTCCCTACAACCTCATTCACATACGAAATATGGAATCGGTGACATTGGCCGGGGGAGTTATTTGTCCGGCTACCCCTTCCTTCTACAGCCTGCCCAAAACCCCGAAGGAAATTGCTGCCACTGTGGTAGATCGGGTGCTTGATTTGGCCGGGCTCAAGCATACAACCTATCGCTGGGGCAACTGATTCGCATCATACTGAACAACCCTGCTCATCATTTTTAGCACAGTCGCACTGTGTTTTTTTTGTGGTTCAATCTGTTAACCACAACTCAATACAATGCGCACACAACTTGCAACCCTCATGTTCGCGCTGGTTATATCCAGCGGAACAACCAGCCACTCGCAATGTACCATCTTTAGCCCGGCAATAAAGCTGAACAGCAGCACTCCGAATACGACCAGTGGCGGATGCGACATCAACTTCGATCTATACTTTGATATGAATGCCAACTCGGGTGGAAAATATGTCTATATACATATCTGGCCCAAGTCACAATACCCGACCCTCACCTACAACAACCCTCCTAACCTCACAGATCTAGCGAATGCAGTAGCCACGCTTGGATTTTATCACTTCGGTGGGTCTTTGTATATGCTTAGTAGTTACAGCCCCTACCCAACAGTTACAAATTTCAAGTTCACGGGACTTTCAATTGTTAAGAGTGTGGGGTCTGTGGCCGGATCCAATCGATTTACCATCCCAAACATTACAATCAACAGCCAAACAGGATGTGGAATAGCGCAAGAGTTCACCGCGGATGTATGGCAGAGCCAATCGGCTAGTGCACAAAATGTACATTGCTTCTCCCGCGGACTTAATTTCTTTGCCAATGATCCCCGGATCACGGGCTTTATGATCTGCGAGCCTCCCAGACAATACAGATTCCAGATCCGAACCATCGATCCGGCCGGAATTATCGTGAACTACAAAGTTTATATCGATAATGGCGATGGCGTGTACAATTCCGCAACAGATAACATTGAAATCGCCAACGGCAGTAACATCCCGCTGAACAGCACCAACAACTACACATTCAGCTCACCTCTGCTCGGATATCTTCCCTACTCCAACCAAAAACCGGAAGGCGATCGAGCTCTTTGGATCGTCGTCAGTAGTCCGACCCGCGACAACACCTCCCTGGCCCGTCTAGATAATAACTGTGCGCTGTTGCCCGTACAACTGGGCGAGTTCAACGTCAGATGGTCTGGTGATCTGGCTCAACTGGAATGGACTACGTTAACAGAAATAGATAATCGCGGATTTGAAATTGAAAGAAAAAACAGCGGAGACGATCTACCATTCCGCACAATCGGATTCACACCTTCCCAGGCTACACAAGGAAACAGCACAGATGAACTAAACTACACCTTCCTTGACCCTAGTCCGATCCGCACGGCTGTGCAGTATCGCATCAAACAAATGGATCATTCGGGAAAAACAAGTTATTCCCCAGTACGTTCACTAAGTCCACGCAACCTGATCAGCCAGATCCACCCGAACCCGGCCGATGATCAAGTGAATGTGATCTTCTCCAAAAAACAATCGAGTTATTGGATCGAGTGGGTAAATGATGCCGGACAAAAAATGGGGCAGTGGAATGGTCGCGATCGCCTGACCATCCAAACCAGCTCCTTCCCGAATGGAACAAATCGAATCAAAATCACTGATAAACAGACCGGGCAGACGGAGACCCGAACGATCCTTATTCAACATCAGCAGTAGTGGTAAGCAAGGAGAGAAAAAGCCCCCCGAAATTTCGAGGGGCTTTTCTATTTCTAAGATCGTTCACAGATCACTTCGCCATCTGACTCCGGATCACATTCAGCGCGCCACCAGCCTTGAACCATTCGATCTGCTGAGCATTGTAAGAATGGTTAGCAACGATGGTATCGACCGATCCGTCTGCATGATTCAATACAATGTTCAACGGTGTACCTGGATTGAAATTCGTCAACCCGTTTACATCGATGACATCATCTTCCCGGATCTTATCGTAATCGGCTTTGTCTGCAAATGTCAGTGCCAGCATCCCCTGCTTTTTCAGATTCGTCTCATGGATACGGGCAAAAGACTTTACCAATACGACCCGAACACCTAAATGGCGGGGCTCCATGGCAGCATGCTCACGAGAAGACCCTTCCCCATAATTCTCATCTCCCACAACAAGGGTACCCACTCCGGCTGCTTTATAAGCACGCTGTGTTCCGGGTACCGTTCCATATTCGCCTGTGACTTGATTTTTAACCGTATCGGTTTTCTCATTGTAGAAATTCACGGCACCGATCAAGAGATTGTTACTGATGTTATCGAGGTGACCGCGGAACTTCAACCAGGGACCTGCCATAGAAATATGGTCAGTGGTACATTTTCCTTTCGCCTTGATCAATAAACGTAATCCCTTCAGATCGGTTCCTTCCCAGGCAGCAAATGGATATAACAACTGAAGACGCTTGCTATCAGCTTTTACTTTCACTTCGACACTGCTTCCATCTTCCGCAGGTGCCTGATAACCGGCATCCTCTACCGCAAATCCGCGAAGGGGCAACTCATCTCCGGCAGGTGGATCCAGTTTAACAGCCTCGCCTTTGTCATTGATGAGCGTATCGGTCAACGGATTAAAACTCAGATCTCCGGCAATAGCCAAAGCGGTTACCATTTCAGGAGAAGCTACAAAAGCAAGGGTATTCGGATTGCCATCGGCACGTTTAGCAAAGTTTCGGTTGAACGAATGGACGATGGTGTTGCGCTCTTGCTTCTCCGCCCCCATACGATCCCACATGCCGATACAAGGACCACAAGCATTGGCAAAGACCCTGGCGCCGACACTCTCAAATACAGAAAGATAACCGTCGCGTTCAATCGTATACCGAACCAGTTCACTGCCCGGCGTGATCGTAAACTCCGATTTCAGTGTCAGCCCTTTTTCTTTGGCTTGCTTTGCCAAACTCACCGCACGACTGATGTCTTCGTAGGAAGAGTTCGTGCAACTACCGATCAGTCCCACTTCGATCTTAATGGGCCAATTGTTCTGAGCAGCCGCTTCTTTCATTTGTGAAATCGGCGTAGCCAGATCCGGCGTGAATGGTCCGTTCAGATGCGGCTCCAGCTCGCTCAGGTTGATCTCGATCACACGGTCAAAATATTTTTCCGGATTGGCATATACCTCCGCATCACCCGTGAGATATTCTTTGACGGCATCAGCCGCAGCTGCTACATCGGCACGACCCGTTGCTTTGAGATAACGACTCATGCTCTCATCATATCCGAAAGTCGATGTGGTCGCTCCGATCTCTGCACCCATATTACAGATCGTTCCTTTACCGGTACAGCTCATTGAAACGGCACCTTCTCCGAAATATTCCACGATGGCGTTGGTTCCACCTTTTACAGTCAGAATACCGGCCACTTTCAGGATCACGTCCTTGGGGGATGTCCAGCCATTCAGTTTACCCGTAAGCTTTACTCCGATCAATTTGGGCATCAGCAACTCCCAGCTGAGTCCGGCCATGACGTCACAAGCATCCGCTCCGCCCACACCAATGGCGATCATTCCCAAGCCGCCGGCATTCACCGTGTGGCTGTCCGTACCGATCATCATGCCACCAGGGAAGGCATAGTTCTCCAATACAACCTGGTGAATGATCCCAGCTCCGGGTTTCCAGAAACCGATTCCGTATTTATTGGAAATGGAAGAAAGAAAATTATAGACCTCTTCATTATCTGTAACGGCCTTGGCGAGATCGGTTCTACTTTCATCTTTGGCCACGATCAGGTGATCGCAGTGAACGGTTGATGGAACGGCTACTTTTTTCCGGCCGGTCGTATCGAACTGCAACAAGGCCATTTGAGCCGTGGCATCCTGCATGGCCACGCGATCCGGGGCAAAATCTACATAATCCTTTCCGCGCGCATAATCACGGACCGGCACGCCAGACCAAAGGTGGGCGTAAAGGATCTTCTCAGCCAGTGTGAGCGGACGACCCAATGCCGTACGGGCAGCGTCCACTTTTGCCGGCATCTCAGAATAGGTTTTGCGGATGAGGTCCAGATCGAATACCATAGGTAAAATGTTTTAAGGATTTGGCGGGGCAAAGGTACTTAGACAGGTCGAAAAACAGAGCTAAAAACTGAGCCAAGCTAAAAGCCAAATTCCGTATTTTCGGAATATGGACAGGTTCAAGAGTTTTATCGAGTGGAATGCCTTCGGGGTTTGTACGGCCATCGGCCACCGATTGGGCATTGCACCAGGCAAGATCCGTCAGTATTTCATGTACACATCATTGCTGACGATGGGTTCCCCCGTGATCATCTACCTCATCCTGGCTTTTTGGAGAAATATCCGCCACTATGTCTGGGCGGCAAAAAGGAATCCCTGGTACTACCTCTGATCAGCAACAAGCCTGCAAGGCTTCCATTACCTGATCGATCTCTTCTTTCGTGTTGTGTCGGCAGAAGGAAAAACGCACTGGCACTCGACCACTACTCGTTCCCAGCGCACGAATGACATGACTTCCCATATCCGCCCCACTGCTACAGGCACTACCGCCCGAAACGCAGATTCCCCGCATGTCCAGATTCATCAACAACATTTCAGTCTCCGGGGTTCGCGGAAATGAAACGTTCAAAACTGTGTACAAACATCGACCCTTTACATCGCCATTGAATTGAACATCTCCCCGCTGCTCCAGCTGGTGGATGAATGCATCCCGAAGGGACCGTATCTGCTGCTGATCCGATTCCAATCTGGATTCAGCCAACTCTAATGCTTTTGCAAAACCAACTACACCGTACAGATTCTCCGTACCGGCACGCATGTTTCGTTCTTGTCCGCCCCCTTCGATCAGTGGACGCACTTGCACATCCTTGCTGATGTAAAGCATCCCCACGCCTTTCGGTCCGTGGAATTTATGTCCGGCCCCTACCGCGAAATGTATCCCGGGGTGACTGAGATCGAGTTTGTAATGACCGATGGTCTGCACGGTATCGGAATGGAATATCGCGCCATACTTCAAGCAGAGATCTGCTACGGCATTGAGATCCAATACGTTTCCGATCTCGTTGTTGGCATGCATCAGCGTAACCAAACATTTCTGTTCGGTCGAAGCCAGCAACTCTGCCAAATGCCCCAGATCTATGTGCCCGTCCGGTAGCACGTTGACCAATTTTATTTCAGCTCGACCATCCTTCATCTGACGCTCTGCTGCATGCAACACGGCGTGGTGCTCGATGGGTGATGTGATGATCACTTGGCAACCAAGATCATGCACCGCGGTGTAGATTGCCATGTTATCACTTTCCGTACCGCCGCTGGTAAAAAAAATCTCTCCGGGGGTCACATTCAGGGAGCGAGCAACCGATTTACGAGCATTTTCGATTGCAAGCCGGCTTTCTCTTCCGTATGAATAAATGGAAGATGGATTTCCAAATTGATCCGTCAGGTACGGCATCATCGATTCCAGCACCAGGGGGTCCAGTGCTGTGGTAGCCGCGTTATCAAGATATATCCGTTTCATGATGGCAGCGCAAAGATAAGCATCAAGCCAGCGCCTCGATATCGTTCATCAATTGAAGTGCCAGCTGCCGGGCTGCTTCAGCAGACCGACTCTCCGCATAAATGCGGATGATCGGCTCCGTATTGGAACCCCGAAGATGTACCCAATCATCCCCGAACTCGATACGCAATCCGTCTTCCGTGAGCATGGGCTGACCCGCATATTTCACTTGCAGCTTTGTCAGAATCAATCGTAGGTCCAGACCGGGGCGCAGGTCGATCTTATTTTTTGAAATATGAAAATCCGGGTAGCTAGCCCGCAAAGCCGACATGTTAAGATTTCGCTTGGCCAATAGCGTTAGAAACAGACCGATACCGATCAACGCATCCCGCCCATAATGAAAATCCGGTACGATCACCCCTCCATTCCCCTCGCCACCGATCACGGCGTCAACCGCCTTCATTTTCGTCACCACATTCACTTCGCCAACAGCAGCGGCGTGATAGCTTCCGCCAAACTGGCGGGTAAGGACTTTGAGGGCCGCGGTGCTGCTCATGTTGCTGACCGTATTGCCGGGTCGGCTCGACAAAATATGATCAGCAACGGCCACCAGCGTGTATTCCTCTCCGAACAAACTACCATCTTCATTGACAAAACAAAGTCGGTCTACGTCCGGGTCTACTGCAATACCCAAATGCGCCTGGCTCAATACCACTGCCTTCGATAAATCGGTGAGATGTTCCGGCAAGGGTTCCGGATTGTGCGCAAAATCACCTGTGACAGCCTCATTCAACACAATGATATCCGTAACACCCAGGGCACGGAGTAAAGCCGGCACATAAATGGCGCCGGATGAATTGATCGCATCGACCACCACCTTAAATCCGGCCTGACGGATGGCGGTTGCATCAACCAACGGGTAGTTTATAATGGCGTCAATATGTTTTTGCAGATAGGAATCGTCGGACCGAACACTTCCTAATTGATCAACCGATGCGAATTCGAAAGACGCTGCAGCGGCGATATCCAAAACAGCTTGTCCATCGGCGGCGGACAAAAATTCGCCTTTTTCATTCAGCAGCTTAAGCGCATTCCATTGACGAGGATTGTGGCTGGCGGTGAGTATGATGCCTCCGGTTGCCTGCTCCTGCATCACGGCAAATTCGACCGTAGGTGTGGTGGAGAGCCCGAGGTCAATGACATCGATACCCAGTCCGATCAGTGTTTGAGCCACTAAGGTGTGCACCATCGGACCACTGATCCGACCGTCTCGTCCGATCACAACTACCGGACGATCTGTTTTTTTCTTTAAAATAGAGCCGTATGCAGCGGAAAATCGGACAATATCGAGTGGTGTCAGGTTATCTCCAGGCACCCCTCCGATAGTCCCACGGATACCGGAAATACTTTTGATCAGCGACATAAACAATTTTGAGGCCTGAAATTACGCTATCGGAGTAGTTTTGCGCCATGAATGATCCCAGCTGGTTTGAATCGTGGTTCAACTCCCCCTATTACCATTTGCTCTACCGCGATCGTGATGAGTCAGAAGCACGTCCCTTTATAGAGAGGCTAACAAAACACCTGCAACTGCCTAAACAGGCCCGTATCCTGGACCTGGCTTGCGGCAAAGGCAGGCACAGCATCAGTCTGGCTGATCTGGGTTTTGAGGTGCATGGGATCGATATTGCTCCTGAAAATATTGCCCATGCCAATCAGTTAAGTCGGCCCGGACTCACCTTTTCTGTTCATGATATGCGGGAGCCCTTGCCCGGCCAACCTTTTGATGCGGTATTGAATCTCTTCACCAGTTTCGGATACTTTGAGAGTGAACAGGAACATCAGTCCGCCTTACACACTATGTCCAGCGCACTCAAAGCCGATGGAAAACTGGTGATCGATTATTTGAACATCAACACGGTCATCAAACAATTGGTCCCATCTGAAAGCCGTACGATCGATGGAATCCATTTTCAGATCAGCCGAAAAGTTGCAAATGGTTATCTGATCAAAGAAATAACCATAGAAGACCCCGCCCGGTCTAATAAAATGATTTTTTCTGAAAAAGTGGCCACGTTCGGTTTAGGGGATTTCAAACATCTGCTGCAACAAGAAGGATTGGTGATACGTGAGGCGCTTGGAGACTATGCTCTTACACCGTTTGAATTGGAAAACTCACCCCGGCTGATCCTGATCTGTGAAAAAAACTGATCGGTTACGGTTTATTGTGAAACAGTAAAAAACGCGCCACATCGGCATAGGCCTGCGTGATCTTCGACAGTTCCGCCCGAATGGAATCCTGACGTTCCATGGTCATTCGAGCTTTTTTCCCATTCAGCGGAAGCAGCACCTCCTCTCCGGAGTTGATCTGTCTTGAGAAATAATGATCATCGGTGATCATCCCGATGCGGTCGGCCGTATTGGTCAAAAATGCAAAATGATTTTTTTTATTCGGCGAGAGCAGGTCGCGCCCCATTGTTGATTGTTCGAACGATTGGTTCAATCTGCCCAATAGGGTTGGCAACACATCGATCTGTGAAACTACCTCCGATCGACGTTGGGGCGAGATGAACGATGGCGCATAGAATAAAAGTGGTACATGTTGATCGGTCAAACGCTGCTCGGTCCATAAATCCGGATAAACCGCTCGCGCATCACCTGCCACACCATGATCCCCGATAAAAACAAAAACTGTGTTGGAGAAAAAAGCCTCTTTTGCAGCTGCCTCCATGAATTGTCGGATCGCATGATCGGAATAGCGAAACGAATTGAACTCGTCGTTCGACTCAAAACCATACTTGAGTAATGTATCCTGCGGCAGCTCAACACGCTTGAATGAAGTATCGGAAGCCGGAATACTTTTTTGAAATGGTCGATGGTTCCCGGCAGTTTGTATGTAGGCAAAGAAGGGAGCTTTTTGTTTTCGCATCTCCTCCAACGATTGCAAAAACAAGTCTCGATCGCTGACGCCCCAAACATTCAATTTTTCCCCCTTGAAATAATCGCCGGTATGCATCTGCAAGCCCTTGATATTGGAAAGGATCCCCTGAAAGTTGTTGAACTCCGGACTGCCGGAGAGAAAGTAATGCTTGCTGTACCCTTCCAATTGATTGATCAAGGTGCGCTGTGAAACCGTTTCTGGATTCTGTGACGAAAAACGAAAAAATTGAACATCCGGGATTCCGAAGAGGATCGCAAAAAGAGCACGAGCTGTTGAAAAATGAGGCGCAAAACATCGATCGAAAAAAAGACCTTGTCTCGATAACGAGTCAAAATACGGAGTAGCATTGATAGGGTTTCCGCTCATCGAACTTTTGTACATACTGTAGGATTCACATTGTACCAGCACGATATTGGGACGGCTTTCCCAAGCATTACTCGAGGGGGCCACCATACGCCTTAAGCCCTGGGTTGTTCGATCCTCAATACCCATCCATTTACGCACCAAGGGCATGGCGCTTCGAACAGAGGGAATATCTTTTTCGGGCAACTGACGCAAACGCCAGGTGGTGGCAAAATTCTGAATCGGGTTCACCGCCAGATAGGCGGCAAAACTGCTCGGCAGCTCGAAGCAATCATCTCGCTGTAGCGGACGCAAACGAAGGCTCCCATGAATCAGGAAGACCAACACCAATGAAGCAATCACGAAATAAGCGGGCTGATGAGGTATTCCCTTTCCATCGGTATTCGATACGACTTGCCAATGTACGCGGCGATACATCCAACGTAAAAACCAGACGGCCATACCCAAACCGGCCAACATCCAAAGCAAGGGATAAGTTTCCCAGATCATTGTGATCGAGATGCTGAAATCCTCGATGAAGTTCATGGCTCCGGCATCCAAGGGTGTTCGGTTGTAGGAAAAGCTGCCGAATCCGGCGCCAAAAAAGAAAAAAACGATCAGTGTAATGATGGCCAGGTAGCTGGTCCATATGCGCTTGTTCCGCTCCGAAAAAAAAGGCGACCAACGAGCGTTGATACTAAGTAAGGTGACCGGCAATAAAATACCGGCGATCCATCGAAGATCGTAACGGAGTCCCCATAAAAACGAGGGCACCGATGCCGCACCCGTCCAACCCTCGGGTCGGAACGCAAAGAAAACTGTCAACCGGAATAAGGTGAATAACAACAGGAAGATCCCTCCCACCTGCAATACCCAGCGAAGGGTCTTGGGCATCGATTCCAACTTTGACATGAGGGGCAAAATAACGTCAATTTAAGTGTTGTTCGTCACCTTAGGGTGAAGGATTGTGTAGCTTTGCAACATGGTTTTGCCCTTTTTGACAGTGCTCGAACGTTTGGCCGATCTTGACCACTCCCTTTTTCGGCGAATCAACCAAGAATGGATCCAAAACTGGATCGACCCGATCGCCATATGGATTCGAGAGCCCATACATTGGGTACCGATCTATGTCATTCTCTTTCTGATCGCCATCTGGAGATTTCGCTCGAACGGACTGATCTGGTTTTTCTTCGGTGTGACGGCCGTGGTTTTATCAGACCTGATCGGCAACTACGGATTCAAGCATGTGTTCGAACGACTTCGCCCCTGCAATAACACTGAATTACAGGCCGGACTTCGTCTGCTGGTGGATAAATGCGGAGCCGGATACAGCTTCGTCTCTAATCACGCCACCAATCACATGAGTTTGGCCGTATTCCTTTGCATCACCCTACGGCGGCAAATCGGCCATTGGGGATGGCTGGCCATTTTATGGGCGGCGAGTATCAGCTATGCACAGATCTACGTTGGACTTCACTTCCCCGCCGATGCAATAGCGGGTGCGCTGCTCGGTGCCGGAATCGGTGCTGCAGTTGGCATCTCATTCAACCGACAATACAAAAACGGTATCTTTCCACAGAACCAACTGAATCGATAAATGGAGTGGCTGATCCTTTTTGCACTGATTTTTTTCAACGCCCTGTTTGTGATCTCCGAGATCGCTTTGGTATCCGTCAGAAAATCACGTCTCGAAAGCCTGGCAGAGAAAGGACATGTCCGTGCGAAAAAGGCACTGGAGCTAGTTCAACAACCCGAGAAGTTTTTATCTGCTGCCCAGATCGGGATCACACTCATCGCGATCCTGACCGGGGTTTATTCCGGTGAGAAATTTGCGCATGACCTGCAGCCCTGGTTAGAGAAATGGTCTTTCATCCAACCCTATGCGGAAACCCTGTCTACCACCCTGGTGGTAGTTGGTGTCACTTTTCTGTCGATCGTATTGGGAGAACTTTTTCCCAAACAGATCGGATTGATGCGGGCCGAACGCATTGCATTGATTGTAGCCGGACCAGTCGATGGTTTCGCCCGCATTACCGCCCCACTCGTTTGGTTATTGAACCGCACCACCACCTTGATCTTTCGGATATTCAACATCCGAAGATCACAAGAGGATGCTGTTACGGAGGAAGAGATCAAAACACTGATCACAGAAGGAACGGAGGCCGGCACTATTGATGAAGCCGAGCAGGAAATCATTGAGCGAGTATTTCACCTCAGCGACCGCAACATCACCTCGCTCATGACGCACCGCAGCGACATCATCTGGTTCGACTTGGATGAAACCGAGGAACAGATCAAAGAAAAGATACTGCGCGAACCCCATTCCGCTTATCCCATATGCAAGGGGGACATCGATCACATTCAGGGAGTTGTTTCGATCAAGGACCTATACGTTCATCCCGATCAGATACCATTTCGCAAGATCATGCAACCTGCTTTATTCGTTCCGGAAAACAATAGCCCCTATCAGGTACTCGAAAAATTTCAAACCTCCCAGATCCACTCCGCCTTCATTGTGGATGAATATGGGAGTATCCAAGGTCTCATCACATTGAAAGATATTCTGGAGGCCATCGTTGGGGAAATGCCGCAGGCGGATGTACCCGAGTACCAGGTAACGGAGCGACATGATGGCAGTTTCTTGGTGGATGCTCAATTTCCTTTCTACGATTTTCTCAGCCACTTCCACCGCACTGAGTGGATGAATGAAGGCGAACAGGAATTCGATACCTTGGCCGGATTCATTTTACATCAGCTGGAACGTATTCCAAAAGCCGGCGACCGGTTCCAATGGAAAGAGTTTTCGCTGGAGGTGCTGGACATGGACGGTCACCGCATCGACAAAGTACTGGTGGGTGTTTCCGATGACATCCGATCGGACATGAAGGAGGACTGATCAAAAACGGAATTCGATCTGTCGGGCCGGATGATTCAACTTTGAACTTTGCCGGCGACCACCTACCGTTACATGAAAAATATTGATCTGATCCGTGAATTGCTCGTATAACAACCCGCAGTCTGCCTGCAGTTGCTGTGGCGGAGCAGGTGACGCATATTCTACGAAAGCATAAATGGCTTCTTTATCCTGTTCAAATCCCAGATAGGTTCCGTTGATCTTTTTACCATTTACTGACAATACCAACTGCTCTCGCACATAGCGAGCGATCAGGCTATCCATGGCATTTTTCTTGGCAGGGGCACTCAGATCAATAGCAACTTGAAAACGGGTTCGCAAAGCATTTTCAAAATCATCCGTAAAAAGCTTACACGAAAGCTCCAACGTCCGGTCTTTCGCATTGTGTTCGATCTCCACCACCCCTACATGAAAGGGATGATCCGTCCTGACTGTGGCAGACAGACAGAAAATTAGGACAAGAGAGAACCCGATATTCCGTTTCCAAGCAGGCATTAGTGGATTTTTTCGTCTCAAATCTAGGAAGTAAATTCAACCTTTCCTTTGAACGGAGAAGTTTATGAATTCATTTGCCTTTTATTTCCAATGGGGCTGGGAGCATATCATCAGCCCGGATGCACTCGATCACCAGTTGTTCATCACCGCTTTGATGGCATTGTATCTGGCTGATCAATGGAAAAAGATCCTCATTCTGGTTACCGCGTTCACACTTGGCCATTCACTGACGTTGGCCTTGAGCGTGCTTGACTGGATTCGGGTTTCATCCGATTGGGTAGAATTTCTGATCCCGCTGACCATCGTTATCACTTGTATCCTGAACCTCACACGGTTAACGCCCGATAAAGCGCAGCGAAATCTTCAATACATACTCGCCACCTTGTTCGGCTTGATCCATGGGATGGGTTTTGCCAACAATATCCGCTTCGTGTTGCCCGCCGATGAAAGTCTGGCGTTAAATCTGCTGGCCTTCAACCTGGGCTTGGAAGTTGGGCAACTCCTGATCGTGGCCCTGCTGCTTTCACTTGGCTACCTGCTGGTTGGAAAAATGCATGTCGCCCGCAGAGACTGGTCACTTTTCCTCTCAGCAGCATCATTTGGCTTAGCTTTGTGGATCACGCTACAAAGAATTCCTTTTTTGTAAACAATCAAACAGACCAATATGAGATTCTCCCTTCTTTCTCTGTTTTTGATCCTGTCGGTCACACTTGCTGCCCAGAACCCACAGAACAACCCCGGCAGCAACCACGGCAATAAATTCGAACAATTGGGATCGACCCTGCCGACCCCCAATGAATATCGGACTGCCAGCGGTGCACCAGGACCCAAATACTGGCAACAACGTTGCGACTACGACATCACTTGTGAACTGGATGAAAAGAATTTGACGCTGACCGGTCGCGAGCGTATCACCTACCGGAATCAATCCCCCGACGCGTTGGAGTACCTCTGGCTCCAGCTGGATGAAAATGAGCACAGCAGCGTCAAGAACGCCAACTACCAGAACAGTAATAGCATGAACAGGCGGATGAGTCCGGGTGCCATCGATAAAATGGATGAAGCCTACCAGGACAATGGCTTTGGCGTCAATATCACACGCGTTGCAGACAGCTCCGGTAAGAAGCTGGCCTATATGGTCAACAAAACCATGATGCGCGTGGAGTTACCTAAGCCCCTGAAACCCGGACAGATCTTTGTATTCAACATCGACTGGAATTACAAGATCCCCGATCGCATGGCACAGGGTGGTCGAGGTGGATATGAGTATTTCCCCGAAGACGGAAACTACCTGTTCACGATAGCCCAGTGGTTTCCTCGACTCTGCGTATACAGTGACTTTCAAGGTTGGCAGAATCATCAATTCACCGGTCGCGGTGAATTCGCCTTAACCTTCGGTGATTTCAATGTTAAAATGACTGTTCCTGCCGATCACATCGTCGGATCCACCGGCGAATGCCAGAACTATTCCCGTGTACTGACTCCTGCTCAATTGGCCAGATGGAAACAAGCACAAACCAGCAAGGATGTGATCGAGGTCGTTACCCTCGAAGAAGCTAAGGCCGCTGAAAACAACAACACCTCTGCCAAAAAAACCTGGCACTACAAAGCGAAGAATGTGCGTGATTTCGCTTGGGGATCCAGCCCGAAATTCGTTTGGGATGCCATGCCAGTGAACATCGAGGGCAGAAAGGTGATGGCCATGAGCTTGTACGGGAAAGAGGCTTACGGACTTTACCGTCCCTTCTCCACCAAAGTAGTGGCACACACCATCAAAACCTATTCTGACTTCACTATTCCTTACCCCTATCCGGTTGCACAAAGTGTAGAGGCCAGCAACGGTATGGAATACCCGATGATCTGCTTCAACTACGGCAGAACAGAAAAAGACGGAACGTATAGTGAAAGCATCAAGAATGGCATGATCGGGGTGGTGATCCACGAGGTGGGACACAATTTCTTTCCCATGATCATCAACAGTGACGAACGTCAATGGAGTTGGATGGATGAAGGACTGAATACATTCGTAGAATACCTTGCCGAAGAGCTGTGGGATAATAAATTCCCCAGCCGCAGAGGTCCGGCCGCTTACATCACCGACTATATGAAGTTGCCGAAAGATCAACTGGAACCCATCATGACCAATAGCGAGAACATCGTTCAATTCGGTCCGAATGCCTACTCAAAACCTGCCACCGGTTTGAATATCCTGCGTGAAACCATCATGGGTCGTGAGTTATTCGATTATGCCTTCAAACAATATGCCCGTCGCTGGGCCTTCAAACATCCGGAGCCGGCTGACTTCTTCCGTACCATGGAAGATGCCAGTGGTGAAGATTTGGATTGGTTCTGGAGAGGCTGGTTCTACAGCACGGATGTTTGTGACATCGCCTTGGATACCGTGAAATATGCAAAGGCAGATGTGGATTCGAAGCCGATGGAATCACCGGAAAACAAGATCAAGCGCGGTGTTGACAAACCACAGGTGCCGAGCTTCGATGACTTGTCTAAGATCCGTAACCGCAAGGACAGCACTATTGTATATGAAACGGATCGCGACACGACACTCCGCGATTTCTACTGGCGTTATGCGCGCGGCATCGAGCCTTATGATACCGCTAAATACGAGATCACCATCCCGGCGATGAAAGGAGAAGAACTGACCCCTGAGGAAAAAGAGAAATATGGCAACCGTCATATGTATGAACTGACCTTCAGTAATAAAGGCGGATTGGTGATGCCGATCATCCTGGAATGGACTTATGCTGATGGCACTACCGAATATGAAAAGATCCCTGCGCAGGTTTGGCGACTAAACGAAAGCAAAGTCATCAAAACCTTTTTGAAGAACAAAGAAGTCAAATCTGTCAAGCTGGATCCTTATCGGGAAACAGCGGATATCAACGAATCCAATAACGGCTGGAACACCATTTCCGCACCTTCTAAATTCTCCGTGTTCAAACAGAACATGAATGGTCCGCGTCGCGGTGCACCCGGTATCGGCGGCAACCCGATGCAACGGGCTCAGGAAAAAGAGAATCAGAAAAAAGCCTTTTAATTCATTCTTCAGCCTACCGAACGGCCGCCATTGGCGGCCGTTTTTTTATATTCGGACTATGAAAAGAATTACGACCGGAGTTTTACTTCTGCTCCTTTGCTCTCAAATCATCCATGCCGCTTCCGTTGATACGATCCAAGTATCCAGTAAAGCAATGAACAAGGAGATCAATTGTGTGGTGATCAAACCCGAGGGATATAATAAGAAAAATAACGCACAGAAACGATATCCGGTCGTATACCTGCTTCACGGATACAGCGGCAAGTATAATAACTGGATCATCCGCACGCCCGAACTGAAAGAGATCGCTGACCGGGCAGAACTCATCATTGTTTGTCCGGATGGTGGTTACAGCGGCTGGTACTGGGATAGTCCGGTTGATTCCTCTTCACGTTATGAGACCCATATCGCCCAAGAAGTTCCTGAGCAGATCGATAATATATACCGAACCATCAATGATCGCAGTGGTCGGGCGATCACCGGACTAAGCATGGGTGGCCATGGGGGCATTTACCTGGGATTTAGGCATGCCGATTTTTTCGGCGCCTGCGGCAGTATGAGTGGTGCGGTCGACCTCTCCTACTCCATCAATAAATATGAGATCGCCAAGCGCATCGGAGATACCCTCGTCTATCGCGATAACTGGTACAACTACAGTGCGGTCGGCACGGTAGATCAACCGACAAAATATCCGCTTTCGATCATTATCGATTGTGGTATCGAGGACCACCTGATACAGGGCAATCGAAATCTGCACCAGAAACTAATGGATCGGAAAATTCCGCATGACTATATTGAACGCCCCGGCAAACATGACTGGAACTACTGGCGAAATGCGGTTCAATATCAACTGTTGTATTTCAGTCGCTTTTTCCAACAGCAAGAGAAAAAGAAATAGAAATTAATTTCCGGTCGACCCGTCCCGCACCCGAATGGACTTCTTGCCTGAGTTTTTCTTCTCGAAATCCTGGATCACAGCCGGTTTGCTGACCTTTTTATTTCCAACTGAATCGGTCGTTGGCACATAGGACGGTTTCGAACGAGGATCGATCGGCTTCAAGGAAGTAACGCCACTTTCACCGTCCCCACCATCCCCAGCCTCCTCCTTTAGTCGATTCATCACATACTCCAGCTTCTCTTCGACCTTACCGGTACGGGGATCGTAATAGATCCAAGTACCATGTTTCATGGAAACACCTTCATTCTTCACCACTACCTGCCCGACGATCTTATTCGGATCGTTGAGGTCGTATACCCTTACCGTATCGAATGCATTGGCCGGATCAATGGCCCGCCAATTCTCAACCCGAACCAATCCGCCGAAATAGGAGTAGTATTTCTGGCGACCATTCAGCAGTCCCCACCGGTACTGCTCCTCTGCGATCAGAATGCCCTCACGGGAGAATCGGGACCACTCCCCCTCTTTCTTGTCCTTCTCAAAATACCCCTGTTCCTCATAACCTCTCTCCCCACGGAGCTCAGGCACGGTGATGAACCAGGGTCCTTGTCGCTTGCCTTGCTGATCGATGCGGTTGAGGGTGTCGCCACGGGGACTGATCTCAAAGGATTTCCATTGACCCTGTGCCTGAAGCACCCCCAATAGAAACAAACTGATCAGGAACCGCATATTTAGTAAGTTTGACAACTACCGAAATTACGAACGAAAGCCATCGCCATGAAGCTCCCACTGTTAAGAACCTTACAAATTAGCGTTGCCCTGATCGGGCTGCTGTCCAATGACTCCCTTGCCCAAACCAAACCCACAGCCGGTACGACTCGATTAGCCAATACCATCACACAACGTGCCAGCCTGGAGAACCGCTCCCAATTAAAAGATATACCCTTTCGCAACATCGGTCCAACCATCATGAGCGGACGGGTTGTTGATATCGATGCGAACCCCAACGACCCCACCGAATTTTATGTCGCCTATGCTACAGGCGGACTCTGGCACACTAAGAACAATGGTCAGAGTTTTACCCCCATCATGGACAGTCTGGACATCCTCTTCATCGGCGACATCGCCGTAAACTGGAATACCCCCGAGCGCATGATATGGGTCGGAACCGGTGAAGTGAACAGCAGCCGTTCTTCCTACGCCGGATTGGGCGTTTACCTCACAAAAGACAACGGGAAGTCCTGGAATCACCTCGGACTGGAAGAATCTCATCACATCGGAAAGATCCAACTGCATCCTACCGATCCGAATACGGCATGGGCAGCTGTATTAGGCCATCTCTACTCCCCCAACAAAGAACGTGGCGTATACAAAACCACCGATGGCGGTAAGAGCTGGAAGCAAACACTTTTTGTGGATGAAAACACAGGTTGTGTCGACATTGACATCAATCCCTCCAACCCTAGCGAAGTCTATGCCGCCATGTGGTACCGAGTTCGTCGCGCCTGGAAATTTGAGGAGAGTGGCGCGAGCAGCGGTATCTATAAAAGCATCGATGGCGGACAAACCTGGAACCATGTCAGCGCCGCCGGTTCAGGATTCATGAAAGGAGAAAAGATCGGACGAATCGGTATCACCGTCTATCCCAAAAATCCACAGATCTTATACGCGGTGGTAGATAATAACACCCCTCTTCCCGCAAAGGAGAAGAAAGACTCCTCCTACGAAAAAGTAAATTTCAAGCATCTCACAACAGACCAATTCGCTGCACTGAACGAATCTCGTCTCGATAGTTTTCTGAAAAAAAATCGCTTCCCCCGTCAATACACGGCCAAATACATAAAAGAAAAAGTAGCAATAGGAGAACTAGCCACCTCAGCTGTGTGGGATTGGCTCGATAGCGATGACGGATTTCAAAACACCGGCATCGCCGGATGCGAGGTGTATCGAAGTGAGGATGGCGGACTCCACTGGACCAAAACGCATGACAAACCCATTGGCATATTCAACACCTACGGGTATTATTTCGCCAAAGTATACACCTCCTCCTACAACCCTGACAAGGTTTTCATTCTCGGCTTTTATGCGCAGGTATCGACCGATGGAGGCAAGACCTTCTCTACGATGGACAAGGGAAATGTTCATGCCGACCACCACGCACTTTGGATCAATCCACAACGCGATAGTCATGTGATCAACGGCAACGATGGCGGTTGCAACATCAGCTATGACAATGGAGAAAATTGGTTTAAGGCAAACACGCCTGCTGTTGGACAGTATTATGCGATCACAGTTGATGAAGCCAAGCCCTATAATGTTTATGGCGGATTGCAGGATAACGGCAGCTGGTGGGGCCCTTCCAACTACAAGGAAGATATCGGCTGGATCGATAACGGTCAATATGGATTCCGTTCGATCAACGGAGGAGATGGCATGCAGGCACAGGTCGATCCTCGAGACAATGCCACGGTCTATTCAGGTTCGCAATTCGGCGTCTATGCCCGCTACCACAAAGAGAAAAAAGCAGCACCCAAATACATCCGTCCACAACACGACCTAGGCGAAAAACCGCTACGCTTCAATTGGCAGACTCCGATCTGGCTGAGTAAGCACCAACCGGATGTACTGTATTACGGAAGCAATCGCCTGCATCGATCACTGAATAAGGGAGATACTATGATCGCCTTGAGTGGAGATCTGACAAGCGGACGCGTACCGGGCAATGTTCCCTACGGCACCATCACCTGTATCAGTGAATCACCCAAACGATTCGGACTCATCTATGTGGGTACCGACGACGGAAATGTGCACCGCAGTTTAGATGGAGGATACAGCTTTGAAAAGCTGAATGGAACCACTCCTGCCATGAAAAATAAAAAGGCACCCGAATTCTCCATGATCGATACGCGTGGCTTATGGGTTAGCCGATTGACCGCCTCGGCACATACAGAAGGCAGAGTGTATATGAGCTTGAATGGATATCGTTTCGATGATTTTCTTCCTTATCTGTACGTAAGTGAGGATCATGGTAAAACCTGGATGCCCTGCTCCGGCGATCTTCCGTTTGAACCGATCAATGTGGTAAGGGAAGATCCGGTAGACCCCGATATTCTTTATGTGGGTACAGACGGTGGGGCTTATGTGAGCTTCGACAGAGGACAATCCTTCATGGCTTGGAGAAGTGGCTTGCCTAAATCCGTTCCGGTACATGACATCGCTATACAATCTCGCGACAATGAGATCGTACTTGGCACCCACGGACGCAGCCTATATGTGGCCAAGTTGGATGACGTTCAAAAGATCAAGAAAGATCCGGATTGGATGAAAAAGAAACCGGCACCGAAAAAGGAGAAGGAACGTAACTGGGAGGAAGACTAAGATTTTCCGGTAGCTGATTGAATGAAGGACAAGAGGGCTAGTTCATACCCTTTGAGTCCCAACCCCGCAATCGTGCCTTTTGCTACGCCACTGATATAGGAAACCTGACGGAAATCCTCTCGTGCATGGACGTTACTAATATGTACTTCGATCACGGGCGCAGGTATAGCTGACACAGCATCCCGTAGGGCAACGGACGTATGCGTATAACCTCCGGGGTTGAATATGATTCCGTCTACGTCAAACCCTTGTTTCTGTATTTCATTGATCAGTTCCCCTTCTACATTCGATTGGTTATAGCGGAGTTCAATATCTGGGTATGCGGTGCGCAGTTGCTGCAAATAATCTTCGAATGATTGATGACCATACACATCGGGCTCCCGTTTGCCGAGCAGGTTGAGGTTGGGGCCGTTGATGATGGCGATTTTCATATTCCGAATATACGATTCTGCGATCAGGCGTGGGCGCGCACCATGTCAAGAAATTGATCGAACAGGTAGCGACTATCGTGCGGTCCGGGCGTTGCCTCCGGATGATATTGCACAGAGAAAGCAGGCTTGCCTTTTACCCGAATGCCCTCAATGGATCGATCATTCAGATTTACATGGGTAACCTCGATGTGATCTGCTTTGGCGATCGAATCCGGATCTACTCCGAATCCGTGGTTTTGAGTGGTGATCTCGGAGCGACCGGTGACCAGGTTCTTGACCGGATGATTCAATCCACGATGCCCATGATGCATTTTGAAAGTAGATACCCCATTGGCCAGTGCCAGCAACTGATGGCCCAAACAAATACCGAACAATGGTTTATTCTTTTCGAGGAGTGTACGCACTGTTGAGATGGCATAATCCATCGGGGCCGGGTCGCCCGGACCATTGGAGATGAAATATCCATGAGGCTGATAGGCCTCTACTTCAGCCAGCGGTGTTTTAGCCGGAAAGACTTTAACCTGCGCGCCCCTGTCTACCATACACTGGAGGATATTCTTCTTAACGCCGTAATCCATCACAGCGATACGGACACCGGTATCCTCACCCAAAACGTATGGAGTAGTGGTACTAACCTGGGAGGCTAATTCTAGTCCGTTCATATCGGGCACAGCTGCCAGCTTTTTTTGAAGCACTTCTACATCTGTAGTCTCTGAAGAAATGATGCAGTTCATTGCCCCTTTTTGGCGGATATGCTCCACCAAGGCACGGGTATCTACTCCGCTAATGGAGACAATATTATTTGCTTTGAGATAAGTATCAAGGGAATCATCCGCCATTTTTCGGGAATACTGGGCCTCCAGGTTCCGGCCGATGAGTCCGCTGATCTTAACCGAATCGGACTCCACATCCGTGTCTTTGACCCCATAATTGCCCACATGGGCCGTATTCATGATCAGGATCTGTCCGAAATAGCTGGGGTCGGTAAAAACCTCCTGATAGCCGGTCATGCCGGTATTGAAGCAGATCTCACCGGTGGTGGTACCGATCGCGCCAAAGGCAAATCCCCGGGCGAGGGTTCCATCGGCCATTAAGAGTACAGCGGGGGTAGAATTAGCAGGCATAGTGGGTGCTTATCGTAAAAACAAATTGAGCAAAAATAATGCCTGCGGCCTGTAGAAGCCGAAAAGATGTCCACAATTCCTTTGTGAACCGATTTGACTAGATCAGTGGTTCTTGCTGAGACAAACAATGAAAGCTACCCAGTCCCCAGATGATATCGGTGGAATCGATTCCCACCACCTCCCGATCCGGGAAGGCTGTCTGGATGATCTGCAGGGCCTGATCGTCGCGTTTGCTACGGAAGGTAGGTACGATCACGGATTTATTGGCGATGTAGAAATTCGCATAGGAACAAGGCAGGCGCTGATCTTCGTAGATCAGTTCTTCCGGCATGGGCAGTTCGATGATGTTGAGTTGCTTCCCACTGATCAATCGCATTTGCGTTAACTGCTTCAGATTGTGTTGCAGTAAGCCGTAATTCTCATCTTGCTTATTTTCTTCTACGACCGTTAAGACGGTGTCTTCATTCACGAAGCGAACGGTATCGTCGATGTGTCCGTCGGTATCATCCCCCACAATCCCTTCATCCACCCACAACACTTGCTGCATGCCATAATAATCGAAGAGGAATTGCTCGATCTGTAATTGATTGAGATGCGGATTTCGATT
>CANGZN010000006.1 GCA_947458625.1 Chitinophagaceae bacterium | reverse complement strand
AGCGAACACAGTGGGATCATTAAAGACGGAGCCAAAATGGTGAATGCCGTTGCCAATTCCGTTGTTCCGAAATTCACCATCATCGTTGGAAATTCATTCGGCGCCGGTAATTATGCGATGTGCGGAAAGGCATACGACCCCAGATTGATACTGGCCTGGCCCACTGCCAAGATCGCGGTGATGAGTGGTGATTCCGCGGCCAAAACGCTTTTGCAGATCGAAACCGCTACACAAAAAGCGAAGGGAAAAGCATTGACCGAGACAGAAGAAAAAGAACTGGGTGACAAGATCCGAAGCAAATACGAGGCGCAAACTTCTCCCTATTACGGAGCTGCCCGATTGTGGGTGGATGCCATCATCGATCCGGTCGATACACGTAAATGGATCTCTGCTGGCATCGAAGCGGCCAACTGCAATGCTGAAATCCCTCCCTTCAAAACCGGCGTATTTCAAGTATAGATGTCGGATGCTGTGATCATATATACCGACGGCTCTGCCAGAGGCAATCCCGGTCCGGGTGGTTATGGCGCCATTCTGCTATTCGGCGATCATCGAAAAGAATTGGCGCAGGGATACAGGAAGACCACCAACAATCGGATGGAACTGATGGCGGTTATCGCTTCCCTAAAAGCTTTGAAAAAATCCGGACTACGGGTGACGATCTACTCCGACAGTCAATATGTAGTGAAGGCCATTGAAGAAAAATGGCTCGACAAATGGATCCGAACCGGATTCAAGGGTGGTAAGAAGAACCGTGATCTGTGGGAGGAGTATCACGAACTCTCAAAAGAATTTCAGCTCCGATTTCATTGGGTAAAAGGACATGCCGACAATCCGCATAACAATCGATGCGATGAACTGGCCACACAGGCAGCCGATGGAGCCAGACATGATCTCCTGATCGATGAGGGCTATGAAGCCGGAATCAACGACTGCTGAGTACCGCTACTCGTGTAGCGACCCAATGGCGATAGGTCGTCAGCAACATGGGAAGTAAAACCAGGGTAGCGATCAACGAATTCCGATAGAATGGGATGGCCAGTGTATAGCACTGGACGAGACCATTCATGTCCTTGGTGTACACCGCCTCTCCGGCTTGCATCCAAACAAGGAAGTTGGAGATCAGAAAATAGAGGGTCGGTCCGGCTACAGCACCGATCAATACCTTCACACGAGAAGAGGCACCGATGATGGCAGCCAGGAAGGGCAATGTCAACAGGAGCAAATAATTCTTCCACTGGCCGGCATAGAAACCAGCATATGGGAATAGGTTTTGCTCATACAACAACTGCATACAAGCATCACTGATAAATAAAGCCACCAACGGGAGTAGGAACATTTTGTCTTTCTCTCGGGCGATCATTCCGCTGAAGAGAGCCAATGCGATCACCGGTGAAATCCCGGAGAGGGTAACGTTCGGCCCCAGAAAAAATTTGCTGGCAACCGTAAGGACCAGTACGAAAAAATAGAAGAGAATGTATTTGACAGTGCTTTTCATAATGCTGTGTTGGAGAGAGACAAAAATAGTCCAATCAAGGCTTTCCTGTGGGGGATTTATCAACGACTGTGGATAGTCGGTTTGTGGAGGTTTACACCGGCTCTTCTCCCATGGCTATGAACAATAAGCCGGATTCCATGACCTCTAGCATAACCCGGGTTCCTCCTTCAAGGTAAGCACTGATCTGCGGGGCACCCAATACCAGCTTGTCTGATTCGGTCCTGATAGTTAGTTTACCCTCGGGCATCAATAAAATACAGGGGCGATCCGAGGTAAACGGATAGCGTTGACCTGGATGGCATTCAAGCAACTCCATTCGGAAATCTGAAACGGGTACCGGGAAACGGCGCCATCCGTCTGTATCCGATAGTGGATCCAGCACCATCGGATCGATCGGTACGGAGCTTACGTGACGAAGCAATTCAGCTACATCGATGTGTTTGGGCGTGAGTCCGCCCCGCAACACATTATCCGAATTGGCCATGATCTCCACATTCTGTCCTTCCAGATAAGCATGGGGCACCCCGGCTGCTTGAAAGATCCCCTGCCCTTTTTGCAAGTGGACCAAATTGAATAAAAAGACAGAGAAGATACCGCGATCAACACCCGATCCCTTTGAAAAACTCAGGTGCGCCCGGGCGGCCCAAAAACACGGATCATTTTTTCCCAGGGTACCAGACTTGTAGTGTTGAACCATCTCCTCCAGCGGATTCAATAGAATATCGTCCACTTCGAGTTGTGGAAGCTCCATGACCCATTTGTACAATCCCGCATATCCACCTTGCTGCCAGTTAGATTGAAGCGGATGAAGAAAATCATGCCGCGTAAAGATGTCATTAAGTGAATCCGGAGAACGGAATCCGTGTAAGAGCCAGAACTCGCTCAGGGCCACCATCAACTCGGGCTTATGGTTGGGGTCTTTATAGTTTCGGGTAGGATCGGATAGCGGAATACCCGCTTCATTTTCCCGTTGGAAATCAGCCGCGGCCATTTCCTTATTCGGATGAACCTGAATGGATAACATGTCCCGTACATCCAGCAACTTCAGTAAAAAAGAAAGATTCGAAGCCTGCTCCGCCAGTGAACTGGGATGGCCTGACTGATCGATCAATATAGCCGGACCTTGCGCGTGAACCCCCATCCAATATTCGGCAAAGGGTCTGTTTTCCGCGTTGTCAATAGCCAACAACGACGGAATAAAGGAATGGCCTCCCCAATCATAATGCTTGACCTGTCCTTTTAACTGAAACAAACCCGACATAAAACGAATAAATGATGTATTTAAACTCTTGGCCGCAACCGCCTGCCGGCGGAGATTGCATAAAGATAAACAATGGCGGAGCATCAGGACTTTGGCCGGTGGGGCGAATACACAGCCGCTGAATGGCTGGAAGCAAACGGCTTTGTGATCCTGCACCAGAACTGGCGCATGGGAAAACTGGAAATCGACCTGATCGCTGTGAAGGATAAATACCTCCATGTGATCGAAGTCAAAACCCGGCACGGAAATCGGTACGGTTGGCCGGAGGAAAGTATATCTGTAAAAAAATTCCGGCACCTGCAAATGGCAGCCGGAGTCTTCATCCGCGCGCACCCACAGTATAAATGGTTGCGATACGACCTACTTTCCATCACCCGATTTCCGGATGGAAGTGTCAACTTTTTCTTTCGGGAAGATATTTACTTCAGCCGTTGAGCGATAAAGACTCCTTCAGCCGACGAACCAGTTCGAATGTAGCGGGACAGTGTTCTACGTTTTGATGATGCACATGACCGTACACGTCGAATTTCTTTCGCAAGTGAGGGAACCCCGCACAATCGGCCGGACGAACAGAGTAGATCCTGCATTTATTATCAGAGAGGTTCAAGAATTTGCAAGGCGTAGCACGGTTCATCCAATCGCGATCGCCGCCACGCTCCCGCTCCAGGTATTTTTTTTGAAACGCACTGACCGTGATCCCGAGATACTTTGATATCCGCTTTTGATCGGCATCCGTGTAAGTGGGGGTCATGGTCTTGCAACAATTGGCGCAGGACAGACAATCGACTGTTTTCCAAACGCCTGGCTCCAATGAACGGATGCGTGCATCCAGTCCGCGTGGTTGATTTTTAGATATGCGGGTTAGAAAACGTCTGAGAGATGTGCGATGTTTCTTGAACAAAGGACGATAACCGCGGATCTGCTGCGAAGGTGATTGAGACATGTTGCGAAGATATTGGCTTTCGCATATCAAAGCCATTTCTTAGATTTGGATACAACTCCATCTATATGCGGTATGTACTCATTCTTGTGATCGTGCTTCTGGGCATGACTTTCACCCAATGCGGTGGTTCAGCCAAAACCTCCCCTCTTCTTTGCGACACTACTTGTCTGAAGGATAGTATTCGTTTTGCGGGCGATCATTCCACCCGTCCAACAGTCATCATTGCTCCGAACCAGTGTCAGGCCGATACGCTGCTTTGGTCCTATGAAGGAATGGGCGTGAACAGGAAGATCGGACTACGCACTATTATCGGACATGCCGTACCCATTCAAGCAAGTCACGCTCGTTGCCTCTTCGATGACAACAAAAAAGCCTGGCTGCTTTTCAATGATTGTGCTACAGGAAGAGGCTATCAGGTGAAACTTTCATATGATAAACGAGAGAGCATTTCTGTCCGGAGCAGCGGTATCAACTCGATCGATCCCAAATTCAACATCGACCCGGAACTCATGGCATACACGGATCGAGGCAATATCTATGTGGAACACATGAAGAAAGGAACCAATGCTATGATGACCTTTCGGGAACAGGTTCCTATCGATTACGATCGTATTCATGACCACATTGACTCCGTACGCATAACATCAACCAAGATCTGGGTTCGCATCAAGATCCAGGAACAATGGAAAGAACTTGAGAAGGAAATCGACCTGGAGACCATCGACAAATAAGGTGAATGTGGGAGCCGTATAAAAAAGGGTTTAAAGCCTATCTACAACTTGAAAAATCGCTGGCAGACCATACCGTAGAGGCCTACGGAAGAGATCTGGAACACCTGACGCAATTTCTGCAGGGTCGCAACGATTCCGGCGGCCCCGACACCTTGCAGTTGCAAGACCTGCAAGAATTCTCCCGATACGTGGCTGAACTGGGCATGAGCGCCGCATCCCAATCCAGAATGCTGTCCGGCATTCGAACCTTCTATAAATATTGCCTGATGGAAGGCATCGTACGGGAAGACCCGACGCTACTGCTGGAAACACCCAAACAAAAAAGAGCCCTGCCCGATGTACTGAGTTTTGAAGAGATCGAACGCCTTATCCAAGCCATCGACCTCAGCAAACCAGAGGGAACCCGAAACAAGGCCATGCTGGAGACCCTTTACAGCTGCGGACTTCGGGTGAGTGAACTGATCGGTTTACGACTGTCTCAACTTTACCTCGACCTGGGATTTGTACGGGTCATCGGTAAGGGAGATAAAGAACGACTCATCCCCATCGGAAGCAGTGCGATCAAGTACCTGGAGATCTACCGAGACTCCGTTCGGTGTCATGTTCCCATCCAAAAAGGAAATGAAGATTTTGTATTCCTGAACAACAGAGGAAAACAATTATCCAGAGTGATGGTCTTTTATATCATCAAAGCATTGGCCGAAGCGGCGCGCATTCAAAAAACCGTTTCTCCCCATACGTTTCGTCACTCCTTCGCCACGCACCTGATCGAAGGCGGGGCAGACCTGCGGGCCGTTCAAGAAATGCTCGGACATGCCAGCATCACAACCACAGAGATCTACACCCACCTCGACCGGGAATTCTTGCGTCAAACCTTGGCGAAATTTCACCCCGCCTTTACCGGGTGAGTTAGTCTTCCCGCTCTTTTCTTCTGTCCATAAGATCAGACTCCTCCTTACGTATATTCTTGATCGGCTTTACTGGTTCGATCCTTCTGACAATGGGCTTTCCCATAATGGCACGCAACTTGACGGTTCTGACGTACCTGGGCTCCCTACCCTCCACCTGAGCAACCGTATCCTGTCGCTGTGCATCGGCCTTGGACGTCATCAGAAAAGGAAGCAATATGGCAGCAATGGAACGGATCCAGGTCCACCAAGGACGACCTGCCTGTAAAGTCGTATCTACTTGTGTATCCCGAAAACGGCCACAAACCCGATCGGTATTATTCGTTGAAAAAAAAGCAAGCAGCTGCTCATCTGAGAAATTAGAAAAATCGATCACCGTCTGTGTGCAAGCACCACAAAAACGACCGTTGCTTTCAGGTAACATTTCAGACCAAGATTGCATACAGGGTTCCTGGACCCGGATCTGCAGGGGATTTTTGTTTTGCATGGTGACTTGTTTTAATCGAGATGTAAGAACCAATACCATTACACATCCCGCAAATGATTATTTTTAAGGGTGGCCTTTCTTAAGAACATAAATACCTCCAATCTCCCCGATGCCGATCTGGTGATCCTGTATAAGGAGAGCAATGACCTATCGATACTCGGGGAACTATACCAGCGCCACATGGACCTGATCTATGGGGTCTGCCTCAAGTATCTGAAAGAGCCCGAATTGGCCAAAGACAGCGTCATGGCCATCTTTGAGGAACTGATACAGAAGCTAAAAAAACACGAGGTAGCCCATTTCAAGGCCTGGCTTCACCAACTGGCCAGGAACCATTGCCTCATGTACCTGAGAAGCCCTCGAAATAAAAATTCACTTGCCCTTCCCGAGGAACTTATGCAATCCGCCGAAACAGAGCATCTGAATGCCGTAATGGAAAAGGAACAAAATCTAAACGACATGTCACGCTGTCTGGAAACCCTTGGCGCCGAACAACGAACGGTCATCGAAGCCTTTTACCTTCAAGAGCGATCCTACCAAGAGATTTCCCAGACCTCAGGCATCGATTGGAATAAAGTTCGAAGCCTCATACAAAACGGGAGAAGGAACCTTCGTATTTGTATGGAAAAATTAAATGGAAATAGTAATGATTAATCATTGAAAACCAGTTATTTAAATAATTAAAGTGTAACGAAATAAAATTCCCACACTCAATATTAAAGAAAACCACTAACCTTAAATTTTAATTAAGGTGCCCATCGCAATCAACACAAATTGAACACATGAGTTCAGAAAATAGAATCCGATACGACGGCCACTCCCTGGAGAAATATAGAAAGGGAGAGCTAAGTCCGGCCGAGGCCCATGCCTTGGAAAAAGCCTCGCTGGAAGATCCCCTTCTTGCCGAGGCTTTGGAAGGATTCTATTCATCTACAAGGAGTTCTGAGCCCGAGTTAAACTATTTGAATCAGTGGGTGGAGGGTCGTGTTGCAGAGAATCAAGCAGCGATCCGCTTCATGCCCAAGCGTAGAACTTTTGCACCTATGCTACGGGTAGCAGCTGTATTTCTGGTATTGGTCGGAGCTGCCTGGATGAGTTATATCTTTTGGCTTTCTCCGGCAACTGCTGTTTTGGCAGATGTACCGGTAGGTAAAACTGATTCTCTCCCGCCCTTATCAGTTCCGGAGAGCGGATCAGCCCCTCAGGCTAACCCGGTTGTGACCCTTACACCAGCTCCCCAAAAAAAACCGACTACGTCCACTATAAGCCAGGTTCGGCCGGAAAGCATGGATGCCGCTAAGCCTCTGGGTGTGCAGGATGAGGCAATCAAGGATCTCTCCCTGTCTGCTCCACCTGCTGCTGAGGTGGTAAGAGAGAAGCCCAAGCCCGCCGAAAAGGAACAGGTTGAGGTGATTGTGGCGCAGGCAGAGAATACCGATTCTCGCGTCAACGCAGAGACAAAGGCCCTGAGGTCAACAGCGAAAAAAGTCGCGGTAGATAAAATCAGTACGATCAGCACCTCGATGCCTTCTGTTGGGTGGGAGGCCTATGAGGAGTACTTGAGCCGTAATCGGGTGGCGGCTCCTACGGCCAGCAATTCTATCACCAGCCATGTGGTTGTACTGTCTTTTGACATTTCAGAGGAGGGTCGGCCAAAGGACATAAAAGTTGAACGCTCTGCCGGAATCTTCTATGATGAGAAGGCGGTCGAATTGCTCAAAAAAGGTCCGGTATGGGTTCCAGGCAATGATAAAAAACGAAGCGAGCTACAGGTGCGATTCTAGGGTTACCTTTGACCTTCTAAATCAATTTTATCATGAAACGCGTGCTCCTGTTCGGACTCTTATTGTCCACTACTCTTCTCACAGAGGCTCAACTTAAAACCCCCGCACCCAGTCCAGCTCAAACGCTGCGCCAGGACTTTGGCCTGGGCAATATTGAAATCTCCTATTCACGCCCTGGCGTACGTGGAAGAAAGATTTTCGGCGACGTAGTTCCTTATGGTCAGGTATGGCGGACGGGCGCAAATAATGCAACTACGATTGCATTCACTGACGAGGTGATTATCGGTGGTAAAAAACTGGCTCCCGGTAAATATGGTCTGCTCACGATCCCCGGTTCGAAAGAATGGGTTGTCATCATCAGCAAGCAAACCAACGTGACCAGTCCGGCTGATTACAAAGCCGATCAGGACTTGGTTCGGGTGAATGCCGCCGCCACCAAAAGCAAAACCGCCACTGAAACCTTCACCATCGCTGTTCAAGACATCAAGAACACCAGTTGCCATCTGGTCATCAGCTGGGCGAAGCGTCAAATTACAATACCCATCCAAACAGAGATCGAGGGGAAGATCATGGCGAACATTGATGCAGCCATGAAAACGGAAAAGCCCCCTTACTACAATGCAGCCATGTATTACATGGATAATGGAAAAGACCTCAATCAGGCGCTCAGTTGGTTCGATAAAGCAGTCGAGGCAAACCCTACCGCCTTCTGGATCCATTACCAGCGCGCCAACTGTTTGGCTAAACTCGGTAAGAAAGCAGAAGCCATCGCGGGAGCGGAGAAATCAAAGCAACTGGCCACGGAAGCTAAAAACGGCGATTATGTAAAACTCAATGAGAAGCTGATTGCTGAATTGAATAAATAACAAGAACTGCCAAGATCATTGAACCCCGTCAACCGACGGGGTTTTTTCTTGCCCACGCTTTCGGTCGAATAAAAAGGCCAATAACACAACGGCGATGACACCTACCGGGTTCAACCAGAGAAAACCCAATTTGAATGATTCGGGCCAGAAGTATCCATAGAAAAACACACCGAGTACAATGAATTCCCCAACGATCATCGCCCAGAACACAGCCGAGGCTGAACGAATACCGGGCATGAACATGGCAATGACAAATACGCCCAGGATCACGCCATAGAACAAAGAGCCCAGGATATTCACCGCTTCGATCAAACTATTACCCAGGTTATAAGTGAACATGGCCACTACGATGCAAAATATGCCCCATCCCAACGTATAAAAACGGGAAAGTTGATAGGCTTTCTCCCCTTCTGCCGGCTTCGAAGCGAATCGTTGATGCACATCCACCATCGTACAAGCCGCCAATGAATTGATGGCAGCCGCAATACTGCCCCAAGAAGCAAGAAAAATCATGGCGATCAGCAGCCCCACCAAGCCGGCCGGCAAATGATCGGTCACAAATCTGATGAAAATATAGTTCGTATCATTCCCATCGCCACCTGGCACTTTTTCATTCAGCCAACGCTTCACTTTTTTTCGAACGCCATCGGTACCGGCCTGCAAGTCTTGTAATTGGGGGATATAGATACTGGCCGTATCTGATGATTGTCCACCAGCCGCAACATACTGCTCTGCCACCGTACGCTTTCGGATCAACAGGGAATCATACTGAAGCTGTGCCAGTTGAAAGGAATCTCGATAAGCCGATCGTTCGATCCGGTCTTGCTGCACTTGGTTAAAGATCAACGGTGCGCGCTCAAAGGCGTAAAAACTGAATAGCAATGCGCCCACCAATAAGATCAAAAACTGCATGGGAATTTTGACGAGTCCGTTCATGAGTAATCCCAAGCGGCTTTCTCGAATGGATTTACCGGTCAGAAATCTTCCGACCTGACTCTGATCGGTTCCGAAATATGACAAGGCCAGGAAAAATCCCCCGATCACACCGCTCCAGATGTTGTAATTATCCGACCAATCGAAAGCATCCCCTTTCATGCCATCGGTGATGACGTTCAGTTTCCCCAATTTCCCGCTGATGTCCAATGCATCCATAAACCCAACTTGTTCAGGCATCAATCGAACCAACAGAAAACCCGCCAGGAACATCGACAGTAAGATGATCGCAAATTGTAATTGCTGTGTATACGCCACGGCCTTCGCGCCGCCGCTCAATGTATAAATGATCAATAATCCCCCCATGAAGAGGTTGGTCCAGTAGATATTCCATCCCAATAAAGAAGAAAGGATCAAGGAGGGAGCGAAAATGCTGATACCGGTGGAAAGCCCACGTTGAAGAAAAAACAGAAATGACGTAAGGGATCGAGTCTTACCATCGAATCGGTGTTCTAGATATTCGTAGGCGGTGATCACATTCCATTTACGAAAGCGAGGTACAAATACCGCACTGATCACGATCATTGCGATTGGTATACCGAAGTAATACTGTACAAAACGCATCCCGTCAGTATAACCCTGGCCCGGGGCCGATAAAAAGGTGATCGCAGAGGCTTGGGTGCCCATGATACCCAGCAATACCAACCCCCAGGATAAATTTTGATTCGATCGAAAATAGCCATCCAAGTCTCTTGAGGTCCGACCTTTACGCACTCCATACCAAACCACGCCGGTCAAGGTCAAACAAAGCACGATCCAGTCAAGCGGCTGCATAAGCTGATTTAAGAAAAGTATTGAGTAAATCGTTGGAACAACAGGATCAATGCGATCAGTACCCCGATCAATGCCAGATACCAGACGCGGTATGGATGTTCTGAAGGAGTCTCTTGCATATCCGACAATTTATTATTTACGACTGGTTTTCAACCAACCGGTGAAAACGATCAGACCAGCCAACACCAACCCTAATAGAATCCCCAATCGAACCCGTTTGATGAGCAGGCCAAGTATCAGCCCCAATACGATGGCCAGCCACATGGCCACTTCGCTCCGCGATTTTTTGGAAGGATTATTCATCGTTAGGTTTTGGGGTGAGCGCGATCAAGTTCGCAAGTAACCGGTATGCGCCGGGAACACCGGCGGGTAACTGACGAAACAATGCCAGTCCGGTGTATGTGAAAAACCCTTTGCCGTAGGAAGCGATCAGTAAAGATCCATCATCCGACTTTTCACCTGGATCCGACATTGACAGAAGCTTGATAAACCTACCGCTAGTATCCGCCCCATGATAGATGGAGCGTTCTTGCACCCATCCGGCAAAATCCTGCTCATCTAATTTATTTGGCCTATTGAATACAGGATGTTGCGGATCAAGGAAACGTACGGAGGCTGTTTCATCCGTCACCCGCGCACGTGTGATCTGAAAGGGATAGGGGCCGATCTTGGCACGTACGGGACCGATCTGGTTGCTGGTATTGTATTGCACGATCAGGTGGCCACCATCAGAAACATATTTCATCAACGGCTCGTACGAATCATTAAGCCATGCATGTGTATTGTAGGCTCGTACGCCCGTGATGATGGCGTCGAAGGTGGCAAGATCGATTTTTTCCAAATCCTTTTGACCCATATTGATCACCTCATATCCCATTCGCTCCAATGCCTCGGCTACCTTGTCGCCTGCCCCCTCGATATAACCGATACGTTTTCCTGATTTCTTCAGATCGATGGATACGACCTTCTGAGTTGTCTGTCGGAAATAATGAATCTCCGGAATATGATCGTACCCGATGCGCGTGAGACGACCGGCCTGTGTAACAGCACGGTCATTGATAGTGCTCAACTGAAAAGTATAATTACCCGCCATCACAGTTGTTTCCTTTGTGCGGGTCCATATCTTGCCTTTTTCAATCGCCTGAACGGATCCCAAATCCAGTTTGCCATTTTTACTCCACGCGATCACATTGGCTGTTGTTAGCGATTGATTCGCCAGCAAACGGAAACCAAGCGGGGCTTTAGCAGATCGACCGGCAAGAAATGTCAGTTCGGTAGCGGCATCAATTTCTGCTTGAGGACGGATGATCAAGGGTTTGAACACTTCTCCCCGAACCGGATCCGTGAACTTGTGAATGAGCGGAACACGCAACGAAATATCTTCTGCTCCAATTTTCAATGAAAGCTGAAACGCATAGGCAGTGGAATTCTCAGGCGCGCCAATTTGTTCTTGATTCCGAATGGAGAATCGTCCGGCTTGCATGGGATCGACCAACCAATAAGGCTGTGTGGTCGGCACATCTGAACGTACATAAATACTTCCGGGCAAACTGAAGGTTCGATTCTGGAGGAGTGCAACATCCAGTACTGAATCTCTTCCCCCATATGAAACCGATCGGATCCGACAATTATCCGTTGCCCGAGCGATCACATTCAACGCAAAGCGGAGTGTATCTCCATGCGCAACAGATGATTGTGTGGTTATCGCCTCCGCATAGATACCGGCACAACGCAAGATCAGCTGATGCAGTCGATCTAACTGATATTGCTTCCAAATACCGTTGGACAAGCCAACGATCTTCTTCTCAACTCCCATCAATGCTTCGATGGATCGCTCCGGATGTTGGAGGTCGAAGCTTTTGATCAGTCCCTCGATCTGATCATTAATACCATTTGTTCCTGGCAAACGTGACCAGTCTGTTTGAATATCTTCAAATAAATCATTCTTTGGCGCTATGCCACCGGTTGTTTTAAAATACTCGAACGATTCACCGCGCGTGGAAGGAACGCCAAACCCTTGGCTTTTATGCTGCGAGCGACTTTCAGCCGCGATCTCACCATAACTTTTTCCTAATAATGCATCGTAGCCTCCTACGTCAAGTTTAAACTGATCGGCAGCCGTTGTATTTGTGCTGCCAAAATTGAATGTATTCCAGAGTATGCGTTTGGGTTTCCAGACAGAAACAAATTTGAGTTGCTCCGGGAATCGCGTTGGATCACCGGCCGCAGCAAAGGCTTCGTTGGCTAATATCGCAGAGGCGGTGTGATGGCCATGCCCTCCTTCCCCGGTTGTAGGGAAACGAGTGATGATCACATCCGGCTGAAAACGACGGATCACCCAAACGACATCCGCGAGTATGCTATCCTTTTCCCAAATACGAAAAGTCTCTTCCGGATTTTTTGAATACCCGAAATCATAGGCACGGCTGAAGAATTGCTCTCCCCCATCGATCCTTCTGGCAGCCAGCAACTCCTGTGTTCGGATCATTCCAAGTTCGATGCCTTGTTCATCACCGATCAGATTTTGTCCGCCATCCCCTCGAGTAAGTGATAAATACGCAGTCCTGTATTTTTTTTCGTTCGCCAGCCAGGTGATGAGTCTGGTGTTTTCATCATCCGGATGGGCCGCGATGTAAAGAACGGATCCCAATACGTTCAACTTTTGCATTTCATGCAAAAGCTTGGATGCCGGAACACTCACCGGTACTTGTGCGTCCGTAATATTTTGAAGGAAAGCGACGAAACAAAAAAGCAGAAGCGATTTTCTCATTGGATCAGGTTATTGTCCTACTAAAAACACCGCATTGCTAAGCAGTAATTTTCCATTCTCCCAAAAACTTCGGAACAGTGGATTATCGACGAGGCATATCACCTGCCCCTTACCCATTGCCTGAACGCCGAACAAGGTGCCGGTGGAAAGATTCGAGCGAAATGCTTTTCCCGCATACCCAGACACAGGCGAGTCGGTTCGCAGTACGCCAACGTTCCATCCATCTTCCTTTAACGGCTCGAGCACATTACCATCCATCTTTAGGGTGAAATAATTTTTTCCATATCCGAATGCCAGGGGATGTGTATTATCCAACTGAACAGGCCAGATGGAACCCGGGGTGATACCGGATACAGCCTCCCGTTCGCGCCCCTCATAGTTGGAAACCTGTACGGAATCGTTTGGTGCGGTCTTGTCTTCCACTTTACGCAATTTGATGCCCCAGTCACTTAATTGTGATACCGCAGATTCCAACGCGATCAATCGTCCACCACTTTGGATCCATTTTTTGCAGGCCTCGGCTTGATCTTTATTTGAAAGAAAAGAATAATTGCCATCTGGTAGAATCAGTACATCTAGTTCCGACCAATTCAGTCGAGACAGATCTGATTGATTCACCAGGCTTATCGGGTAGTTCAGTTGCTGATCAAAATGATGCCAGATCTCTCCTCCGGCATTTGAATTGGTGCCCTCTCCCGTGGCCAGTACCACCCTCGGCATGCGAAGGTTTCTTACTTTCTCACTTCCAAAATCGGAACCGGCATCAACTAAACCTGTTGAGATCGGATAAAGCTCTGCATCGGATCCTGCATACGCCGACTTCACGGTTTCATGTAATCTGTCTCCTAGTTTTTGATTGGAGGCCGGAAGGATCAACACGGTACCGGCTGCGAATGTGCGTCCGTTGACTGTGAAGGGTTGCTCCGCATAGCGAAGAAAAATTCCGGCACGACCGATTTTCGTCGCCAATCGTACCGCCGGTAATCCATTCCATGGGATCGCATATCCATAGGTGGATCGAACAAAATCAGGCTTCTTCGGAGCCGTATACGTCTGTGTGTTTAGTTTTTCCTTGCAAGCAAATGCTTCCAGGCCATATGCATAGGGAAGTGACCAGGCCGTGATATCATAGGTGACCGAATCTGCCAGACGCGTACGCGGTTCAAAGAGTGCAGTAACCATAGCTGAACGTGGTTGCAGGGCCGATACCACCAAGTCACCGGGCTGCAAGGTGAATACTTCTTCTTTGCCGCTCGAATAACGGAAACCTTTGCCGGAGCCGGCAGCAGCCTGTTCATAACGAATGCCATTTTTATCCAGTAATTCAGTGAGTGCCCGCATACGGGAAGTTCCTTCGGACTGTGAACGGATCACATAGGAACGATACGTGCCCTGTCCGTTCGAAACAGCCTGATTGAAGTATTTACGGAATTCACTGATCAGTCTGCTCGACTGATCAGCTGCGGTCTCCAGTGTACTGATCGAGGTCGTGAAATGATGCAAGGCACGATCAGCCAATGTAAGTGTATCACCATCCTTGTTGATGACTCCCAGTCCGGCACCAATGCCACCTTGCTCATACGTCATCCCGATCGATCCGTTATAGGTCGGATAGGTATCGCCATAAGAAGGGTACAGAAGATCGAAAACTTGTCGGGTGAAATAAAGCCAACCGTTGAAATCAAAATAACGGGCGTGGTTTTGTCCGATAGATTGTTGGAAAGCCCGTTGCCAAGGCGTGACCACTTCATGGAACGGTTCTGCCGCCGGCGCGAAATAGTAGGGCTCGTTATAACCTTGTTCGTGAAAATCAACATGCACTTGTGGCATCCATTGCAAATAGAGTTTCATGCGTTGCTGGCTTTCGGTCTGCAGCTGCCAGGCCCAGTCGCGGTTGAGATCGAAATAGTAATGATTGGTACGACCGCCCGGCCAGGGTTCGCGATGTTCTCTCGACAACCCCTTGGGATCGTAATTAGATCCCACTACACTGTTATACCAATTCACATATCGGTCACGTCCGTCAGGATTCAGACAGGGATCGATCACCACGATGGTCCGTTCCAGCCAACGTTTGATCGCTGTATCCCGTTGCAGTGCCAATGTATATACTGTAAGCAGAGAGGCCTCTGAGGAAGAGGCTTCGTTTCCATGTACGTTGTAGCTGAGCCAAATGATGGCAGGTGCATCTGCTTCGATGGCGGCGGCGCGGTCTTGAACCACATTGGCTAAGCGAAGATTGTTCTGACGGATCGATTCGAGACGGGCGAGGTTAGCGGGACTGCTGACCACTGCCACCATCAGCGGGCGACCCTCATTCGTAGTGCCATACGGGATCAACTTAACCCGGTCGGTGGCCTGTGAGGCGATCTTTTCAAAATAGCCAACCAAGCGGTGATGCGGCGTGAATTTTTGTCCGACCGAATACCCCAAATACGCAGCCGGATTGGTCAGCTCCTGTGCCTGCAGGAAGCTTGTCAGAGCTAGGAAATAAATAAAAATAAATATGGAACGAATAGCTTGGAAAGTGGATGACATGCGATCGATTTAGACGGGCAATTTACTGAATGCCGACCCAAAGGAGAGTGCCTCAATACATTTTCTTAGTTTCGATACCTATTAAATCCACTCTGATGCGACTTCTTGCCGGAATGCTGTTGTTTTTTACCCTTTGCTTGTCGGTTCAAGCGCAGGTGTTCAACGGAACCAATCAACCCTTCAAATACACGGTCACTAAAAAAATGGTGACTGACAAAGGAGCGGTTGTATCTGCCCACCCGCTGGCCTCTGAAGCAGGTCTGCTGATCCTAAAAAAGGGAGGCAATGCGATCGATGCAGCTATTGCGACTCAATTGGCCTTGGCCGTTGTTTATCCCAATGCCGGAAACATTGGTGGAGGCGGGTTCATGGTAGCCCATTTAGCATCCGGGGAACGCGTATCCCTCGACTATCGGGAGATGGCCCCTTCGCTCGCACATCGTGATATGTACATCGACTCCAACGGAGTGGCCAGCACAGAAAAAAGTCAGAACGGTCATTTAGCATCGGGTGTGCCCGGTACAGTTGCCGGACTATTTGCCTCGCATCGCTATGCCAAACTTCCTTTCGCTAAGCTGATCGAGCCGGCCATTGAACTGGCTGAGAAAGGATTTGTGATCACAGAAAGTGAAGCGCGCTCCCTGAATTATCTTCAGAACGACCTGAAAAAATACAACACGTTACTGCCGGCTTTTTACCGCACCATACCCTGGAAAGCGGGCGACACCCTCATCCAATCAGACCTGGCCGCTACACTTAAAAGAATTCAGCGCTCCGGTAAAGCAGGATTTTACGGTGGAGAAACGGCCAAACTGATCGAGGCGGAAATGAAAAGAGGCAACGGACTGATCAGAGAGAAAGATCTTGCTGCCTATGAAGCCAAGTGGCGTACCCCGCACGAATTCGATTATAAAGGCTATCGGGTAGTGAGCATGCCCATGCCCAGCAGCGGCGGATTGCTACTACATCAAATGATGAAAATGGTAGAAACTCGAAACTTGCGTGCGATGGGATTCCAAACACCGAGTTCGGTTCAGCTGATGACGGAAGTGATGCGCAGGGCATATGCCGATCGAAGCAAATTCATGGGCGATGCGGATTTCTATCCCGTACCTGTTTCAAAACTGACCGATCCGGAATATCTGAAGATGCGCATGAGAAGCTATCGGACCGACGCCCCCACCCCCAGCAGTCAGCTCGAACCCGGAAACGTCAATTACCACGAAAGTGAGGAAACCACGCACCTTAGTGTGATGGATTCCGAAGGAAATGCCGTAGCTGTCACCACAACCTTGAACGGATCCTATGGCAGCAAGACTGTTGTTGGAGGTGCCGGATTTTTTCTGAACAATGAAATGGACGATTTCAGCATCAAACCCGGCGTACCGAACATGTTCGGCGCCATCGGAGGCGAAGCGAATGCTATTCACCCCGGCAAGCGAATGCTGAGTTCGATGACCCCTACCCTCGTTCTGAAAAACAATAAACCCTATATCGTAGTTGGAACACCGGGGGGCACTACGATTCCCACACAAGTGTTTCAAGCGTTAATGAATATTCTGGAGTTCGGTATGGATGCGGATGATGCGATCAATAAACCCAAATTCCATCACCAATGGCTACCGGATGAACTAGTTACTGAAAAAGGATTCAATGCGGCTACCCTCGAGGCCTTGCGGGCTATGGGTTATCCGGTCGGAAAAGAACGTGGAGGTATCGGACGCACCGAGATCATCTTGGTTCGTCCTGACGGAAAAAAAGAAGCCGTGGCTGACAGAAGAGGTGATGATGGAGTAGCGGGTTACTAGTTTGATTTCTGTCAGTTTGGGGAATTGATCCAGTTTAGATAGTTTTAATGCATTGAGAAAGCTACTACTGCTTATACTACCGATCGCCGGTCAATTTTATTTGAATGCCCAAAATTTAGTGGGCCTCACTGGAGGTATTCAGTTTCCCGGTGCCCGATATGAGATCTTGCATCAACCACAAACCCTGCAGCGATTCCTGAGTTTTCAGGCAGGTGTTCAAATGAAAGTTCCGTTTGATGTGAACCTGTATTTCGTTCCGGCCATTCGGTATCATCATCGAGGATATAATGTGAAACTGAGTTTACCAAACAGTTTACCTGATGTGGATGCAATCGATAACAGTTTGCGAATACACACGATCGAAACTGCTTTTCTGCTTCAGTTTGATTTAGGAAAGAAGGCAACACATACATTCATCCGCTTTGGTCCTTCCTTGGAAAGTCATCTGACCGGAACCGAACGTTTTCTAAAATCCAATGGTGAAGAGGTGAAGCGTCCGGTCAGTTTTGCCCGGGGCAATTATGGGAAATATACGGCCAACCTCCTAGCGGAGATCGGTCTCGAGACAGGATCGGGTTGGTTTCTGTACGGATTTTACACCTACGGAGGCACCAATATGAGCAACAGGGATTATGGTCCGTCGATCAAATTACGATCCTTCGGTATCAACATTGGAAAATTCCTGAACAGTAAAAAGATCGTTCTCGATACTCGAAACATCGAGTAAAAGATCAGACCAATTTAAATCCTTCCAGAAACTTGGTGTTGAAATCACCGCTGCGGAAACGTTCGTCCTGCATCAACTGTAAGTGAAAAGGAATGGTGGTCTTCACTCCTTCGATCACGTATTCACTCAAGGCGCGATACATGGTTTGAATAGCTTCCTGACGCGTTTGAGCAACCGTGATGAGTTTGCCGATCATGGAATCGTAATACGGAGGGATCACATAGCCAGCATAGGCATGGCTATCGACGCGTACGCCATGACCGCCCGGTTGATGTAGGACGGTGATGCGTCCGGGTGAGGGACGAAAATCATTGTATGGATCTTCCGCATTGATCCGGCACTCGATGGAGTGCATCTGTGGAATATAATCCCGTCCGGAGATCTTATATCCGGCGGCAATGAGGATCTGTTCTTTGATCAAGTCATAGTTGATCACTTCTTCTGTCACGCAATGTTCTACCTGGATACGCGTGTTCATTTCCATGAAGTAGAAGTTCCGGTGCTTGTCGACCAGAAACTCGATCGTACCCACGCTCTCGTAATTGATCGCAGCCGCCGCCTGTTTTGCTGCCTCTCCCATTTTCATGCGTAACTCATCGGTCATGAAGGGTGAGGGTGATTCCTCCACCAGTTTTTGGTGACGACGCTGAATGGAGCAATCGCGCTCACTCAGATGACATACCGTGCCATATTGATCACCGGCCACCTGAATTTCGATGTGACGGGGCTCCTCCACGAATTTCTCCATGTAGATGCCATCATTCTTGAAAGAGGCCAATGCTTCTGCTTTGGCTGTATCATAAGCCTTTTCCAGTTCGCTCTCTTCCCAAACGATGCGCATGCCTTTTCCACCGCCGCCGGCTGTTGCCTTGAGGATGATGGGGTACCCCATTTCACGGGCCAGACCTTTTGCTTCATCTACACTTTGCAGCAATCCTTGACCACCAGGCACCACCGGAACACCGGCCTTGATCATGGTTTCTTTGGCGGTGATCTTATCTCCCATGGAGTTGATCATCTCGGGCGTGGGACCGATGAATTTGATACCGTGTTTGGCACAGATATCAGCGAACTTGGCATTCTCTGCCAAGAAACCGTAACCTGGGTGAATGGCATCTGCATTAGTGATCTCGGCAGCTGCCATGATATGCGGGATATTCAGATACGAATCGGCACTATGGGGTTTTCCGATACATACTGCCTCATCGGCAAACTTAACATGCAGACTGTCGCGGTCAGCTGTGGAGTAAACAGCAACCGTTTTGATGCCCATTTCACGGGCCGTGCGGATCACCCGCAGCGCGATCTCACCGCGGTTAGCGATCAATATCTTCTTGAACATAGAATGTCTTGAGGTGATAAATGGGATCCGATCAGGCTGGCTCTACGAGGAATAAAGGCTGGTCGAACTCAACCGGCGAGGCGTCATCCACCAACACCTTTACGATGCGGCCTTTCACTTCGCACTCGATCTCGTTGAACAATTTCATCGCCTCGATGATGCACACCACTTTTCCGGGGGCTACATCGGTTCCGATCTCAACAAAATTGGGTTTATCGGGAGAGGATTTGCGATAGAACGTACCGATCATCGGACTCTTGATCGTGATCAGGTTTCCTGCATCGGCCGGTTTCGGAGCGGCAGCAGGGGCCGCGGCGGGTGCGGAAGCGGACACGGGAGCTGCGGCAGCCATTGGAAGAGGTGCAGCAACAACCGGTGCAGCTGAAACGACCTGCGTGATGTTATCTTCTTTTTGCTTGACGGTGACCTTGAAATCTTTCTGCTCGATGGTCACCTCTCCGATGTTGGATTTATTGACCATTTTGATCAACTCCTGGATCTGCTTAAAGTCCATGCTTTTCACTTTTGGGGTTTAATTTAGACAGCCGTTCGGCGGCGGGGCTAAGGTAGGTAAGAATCATAAAAACCAACGTTTTTGAGTGATTTTTACCCGATTTCGATAGAAAAAGACAAAAAAAAGGCCTGAAATCAGTGAAATCAGGCCAAACTTAAAATTTGATTTTTTATTCCTTCACACGCTCCACATACTCACCGGTTTTCGTATTCACCCGGATCAGCTCACCCTCATTTACAAACAAAGGGACGCTAACGGAAGCTCCAGTTTCAACGGTTGCGGGCTTCAGGGTTCGGGTGGCGGTATCGCCCTTCAGACCGGGCTCGGTGTATGTAACCTGAAGAACGATCTTATCGGGCAGCTCCACACTCATTGGCTGCTCAGTCTCGGTGTTGAACAGTACGCTGACCTCGGCTCCGTCCTTTAGAAATTGCGGTGCATCGATCAGGCCTTCCTGAAGAGCAACCTGCTCGAAGGTCTCAGCATCCATGAAATTGAAACCGGTATCATCTTTATAGAGAAAAGTATAATTCTTGCGTTCCACCCGAACCGGAAAAATGTTATCCCCCGAGTTCCAGGTTTTTTCGATGGTACGGTTATTGTCGACGCCCTTAAGCTTCGCCCATACTTTGGCGGCGGCACGGGCTGTTTTATTTTCCCCGAACTCGACCACCGAATAAAGGCTGCCGTCCAATTTGATGATCAGCCCGCGGCTGATGTCTGAAGTACTTGCCATAACGCTTGATTGAGGCGCAAAGATAGCCGGTCCGCCTTGTATGACAAAGCCTCCCATGACCTACCTTTGCGGCGACATTTACCTCTCCAAATCCAAATACACATCACCATGAAAGTAACTGTGATCGGAGCCGGCGCCGTAGGCGCCACTTGTGCCGACAACATCGCTCGCAAAGAACTCTGTAATGAGCTTGTCTTACTCGACATCAAAGAAGGTGTAGCAGAAGGAAAAGCACAGGACATGATGCAAACCGCTACCCTGCTCGGGTTCGATACCAAGATCGTTGGATCGACAAACGACTATTCAAAAACAGCCGGCAGCGATGTAGTGGTGATCACCTCCGGTTTGCCTCGCAAACCCGGTATGACCCGTGAAGAATTGATCGGCGTGAATGCCGGCATCGTGAAAAGCGTTTGTGAGAACGTACTTAAATATTCCCCCGATGCCATCATCATCGTGATCAGTAACCCGATGGACACCATGACCTACCTGGCATTGCAATCGACTGGGTTGCCAAAGCATCGCATCATCGGAATGGGTGGTACACTCGATAGTGCCCGTTTTAAATATCAACTCAGTCAGCACCTCGAATGTTCTCCAGCTGATCTGAATGCAGTAGTGGTGGGTGGCCATGGTGATACCACGATGATTCCACTGATCCGTCTCGCTACCTGGAACAGCACACCTGTTACCAATTTCTTAAGTACGGAGCAGCAGGAAAAGATCGTGAAAGATACCATGGTCGGCGGTGCTACGCTGACTGCACTGATCGGCACGTCAGCTTGGTATGCTCCAGGAGCCGCCGGAGCGGCATTGGTGGAATCCATCGTTCGTGATGAAAAGAAACTGTTCACTTGTTGCGTTTCACTAGATGGTGAATACGGACAAAAAGATATCTGTCTAGGTGTACCGGTCGTTATCGGGCGAAACGGCTGGGAGAAGATCCTGGACTTCCAACTGAACGACTCCGAGCAAGCCGCTTTTCAAAAAAGCGCCGATGCCGTTCGCAGTATGAACGACGTACTCAAGACACTCTGATCACTGAACGTTGAACACTGAACTAAAAAATCCCGGCTAGCCGGGATTTTTTATTCGAAAGCAGGGCCGGTTGAGTCGCCCTTCAAAATCAAAAGGAGTTGTCGCCCGGGTAATGTCTTTGATCTCGGCATTTGGAATAGCAGCAGCATCCAACTCAAACCTTGTGTAGTTATTGCTGAAATAAAGGAGTCCACCCGGTGTTAGAATTCGCAGGCATTCCTTGATGAGGTAGGCATGGTCCCGCTGAATATCCAACTCCTCCTCCATTCGTTTACTGTTACTGAAGGTGGGCGGATCCAGTACGATCAGATCATAACGTGCTACCGAAATCTCCTTCAGAAATGTTTTTACATCTGCCTGTATAAAACTATATCGCGCTCCCTCAAAACCATTCAGTTTCATATTTCGTTTCGACCAATCGAGGTAGGTATTAGAAAGATCGACGGTACAAACTTCTGTGGCATCACCCGCCGCCGCGTAAACAGAAAACGACCCGGTGTAGGCGAATAGATTCAGCACACGTTTTCCGGAGGATTCAGCACGTACCTGCTGTCGGGTGATTCGGTGGTCCAGAAACAGTCCCGTATCCAGGTAATCGGTGAGGTTGACCCAAAATCGCAGACCATTTTCATTCACCTCGAAGAATTCCTGCTCTTCCCCCGTTTTTTGATATTGCCCCTGCCGACCAGTTTTGCGCTGTCGGAGTTTTCCGTAAATATGATCGATTGGTACGTCCAGGACTTCCGATATGATCTTATAGACCTCTTCGAGCCACTGCTCGTGAACAGCTTCGGTCATACCATGGTACCTTTTGTATTCGGAGAGATATACCCGATCGCCGTAAAACTCGATCCGGATGGGAAATTCGGGTAGATCGTGATCGTACAATCGGTAGCACGCTATACCCTGCCGACGAGCCTGACGGCCTACGTGTCGGTACACTTTTACCAACCGATTTCGGAACATCTCGAGCCGGGCTTCAAACATGCTTGCTTTTTAACGAAATTAGCGCATCCATGTACGCCGTAGTCGATATTGAAACAACCGGTTCTCATGCCGGAGAAGGGGCAATCACTGAGATCTGTATTCTGATTACGGATGGGGAACGCTTGATCGAACGATGGGAGTCATTGGTGAATCCCGAAATGCCGATCCCACCTTTCGTACAACGTTTGACCGGTATCACCGACCGTATGGTTTCCAAAGCCCCCGCATTCCGTGAGCTGGCCGAAACTGTCTACGAAAAATTGAACGGCAAAATTTTTGTGGCCCACAACGTACAATTCGATCATTCCTTCATCGATACCGGGTTGCAGCGAAACGGTTATTGGCTGCAGGGAAAACGACTTTGTACGGTTCGGTTGAGTCAAAAAATTTTTCCGGGACAGGTCTCCTACAGCCTTGGAAAACTATGCCGCTCGTTGGATATCCCCCTTAGTGAAAGGCACCGGGCGGCCGGCGATGCATTGGCCACGTTGGAACTTTTTCATCGTCTGCTAAAAAACGATATGCAGGGGCTGATCGCCAAGTCACTCCCCAAAAGCAGATCAGAAACCAAATGGCCGCCGAATGTTCCATTGGCTGATATTGATCGCTTACCTTACACCCCGGGCGTTTACTATTTCCTGAACCAAGAAGGCAAAGCTGTATATATCGGGAAGGCAAAGAATATCCGTTATCGGGTGAACAGTCACTTCACCGGACGCACGCTTACCCGTCAGCGCCTTCGTTTCATGGAGCATGTACATCGCATTCAATACCGGGAATGCGCCACCGATCTGATGGCACAGGTATTGGAATCCATCGAGATCAAACACCAGTGGCCGAAATTCAACGCCGCACAAAAAAATCGGGAAGAGGTGTATGGCATTTTCCGGTTTGAAGATCAACAAGGTTATTTACGCCTGGCGATCAACAAGGTCCGTTCCGGAGAACAACCCATTCGCACTTTTCACTACTTGACGGACGGACAATCGTTGATCCGAAAGTTGATACAGCAACACACGCTCTGTCCAAAACTTTGTTTTTTACAACGATCGTCCATCCCTTGTCAAGAAAAATCGGCTGGTAATTGTCTGGGAGCCTGCGAATCCCTAGAAGCTCCAGAGGGGTACAATGGGCGCGTGGAAGAAGCGATCCGAACGCTGCGTCAGTCGCCGAGTTTTATTTTGGTCGACCGGGGCATAAAGGAAGGCGAACGATCTTGCATTCTGGTGGTGGAGGGCGCTTTTTATGGGATGGGATATCTGAAGGAAAACCACCCGGTGGACCGTAAATACCTGGAAAAAAAGATCCCCCGGATGCGGGAAAACAGTTTTGTCCGAAATCTGATCCTGGGTCATGCCAGCCGGTTTCCCGAAAAAGTCATCGAGATCCGATAAATATCAGATCAGATCCTGCTCGCTGAAAAGTTTGGCTGTTTGTTAGGGATGCGTTCCATTAAATTTGTTTTCTAAATCAAATTCATGAAACCTATTTCAATCTTGGGTATGGCTTTACTGGTTCCCGGTTTAGCCGTTGCCCAAAAACCGGGTACCCCTTCCACTCCAAAGCCAGTTGCTAAAACAACAGCCCCTGTTCAACCGACCCCTCCTCTTCTTAAAACATTGCTAGATTCGGCGAGCTATGCCGTGGGTATCAGTGTCGCTAATTTTTATAAACAACAAGGCATCAATAAGATCAATGCGAATCTGGTCTCCAAGGCTATCTCCGATCAATTACAGGGTGGAAAGGTCTTGATGGACGAAACAACTGCCAATGCCGTAATGAATAAATTCATGAGTCAGATGCAGGCGGAGAAATCGAAACCGAACATCGAGGCTGGTGAAAAATTCTGTGCGGAGAATAAGCTGCGGGCGGGCGTTATAACAACTGCGAGCGGACTCCAATATGAAGTGCTGCAAGAAGGAACAGGTGAAAAGCCCGGTGCTACTGACAGCGTGACTTGCCACTATCGTGGTACTTTTCTGGACGGAAAACCCTTTGACAACTCCTACGACCGCGGTGAGCCCATTACCTTCCCGTTGAACGGCGTGATCCCCGGCTGGACGGAAGGATTGCAATTGATGAGTGTGGGTTCTAAGTACAAATTCATTATCCCATACAAACTGGGTTACGGTGAATTTGATATGATGTCGATCCCCGGTGGTTCTACTTTAGTGTTTGAAGTGGAGTTATTGGGCATCAAACGGTCCCAAGTGCCCGCACAAACTGACCGGCAATAACACAAAAGCATGTAAAATAGAAAAAGGCTCCAAAAGGAGCCTTTTTTCTTGGGTAAGATTGGGGAAGAATAAAAATTCTCCCCCCTACGGTGTCTAATCCGTACCCTTTTATTTCTGTTGGATCACAAACTTCTGGAGGGTGCTTTCACCGGTGGCTTGGTTGATCACGCGAGCGGTATAGAGACCCGCATTTAGGCCGTCAACGGTGACAGAGCTGTTGATCACCCCATTCAACTGTCGCACAATGCGGCCGCTCATGTCGGAGATCACTACGTGACGAGTACTGGCCCCATCCGCAAACACGACCTGTACACGGCCATCAAAACTCGGATTGGGATAGATAACTACTTTCGAGCCAACAGCCTCTCCCTGAACGGAGCGAACAGTACTATAGGTTGTTTTTTCGTTGAAGTCGTTCTGACGAATGCGGTATTGGGTGATGCCCTTTTGACTGTTCAAATCGATATATTGATATTCGATGGCCTCTTCACTGTTACCCCCTGTTGCTTTGCTGGCGACAAAAGAAACCTCACTCCAATTTCCGTTGACATTGCGCTCCACCACAAATCCGGCATTGTTGCTCTCATTGGCCGTTTGCCAATTCAGATGTACCTGTTGCTTGTTGCGTTTGGCAGTGAAAGATTTGAAGTTTACGGGAAGAACAGGCGCATTTGTCAGGAGCACATAATCTACTTTATCAAAACAGCCGGAAGCTACTTGATAAAAAACGTGGAACGCGCGTGAGGTACGGGTTCCAGTATACCCTGCACTATACGCATTCGGTGTAAATACCGGAGATGTTTTATAAGAAAGGGCTGCTCCCATTACGGCAGAAACATTTGGAATAGGATAGGTATAGGATAGGTCAGGGCTTCCTGTATTAACCGCCTCTTCTTCATCCATTGAGTTATAGGGGGTAGTGGGTGCTTCCGGCAATTTGTTTTCAAAGATGGTTTCAGATGCCACGTTATCAGTTCCATAGTCATTAACTACACGTACAGTAACAGGCCAAACATTCGCGTTAGCGGTTGCACTGATCCGATAGGCAAGATTCAAGGCATTCACATTTGAACCTGCCTGAGACAGCGTGGAAGTAGTTGTCAGAGAACCAATGTTGCTTGCTGTACCATTTGTACTACCGGGCGTGTGATCCCCGCCATTATTACTTTTCAACCAAGTACCACACTGGCCGTCACGTGTGCGATGATAGCCATTGTCACTACCGGTATTGGAGATGACCGATTCAACGTTATTGGCCACAAGCGTACTAAAACTGATGGTTTTATTGGTAATGGAAGAACCAGACTTCCAACTTGGTATGGTAATGGCAGGCCAAGACGTTACATAAGTAGGTATGGTAGAGTACCCCCCCACAAAGAAATTGACCAATTCAGTTCCGTCGTAGATCAATACATGGAACTGGCCTTGGGAACCAGATCGCTTGAAAATAATATTATTGATCTCCGCAGCCGGCACGGCTGTACCAGGAAGATAAGTAGCACCGCTACGAACAAATTTCATCAGGTAGGCATCAGTGCTTGTGATGTTTGACCAAGCAAGATTTGGCGTTACCGATACATTTACCTGTGCACTGAATGGACTGGTGGGTGCCAGTACATAATACCCGTTTCTGGCCAGGTTCTGACTAGGTAGATCTATCACATAAAAACCGGAGGTATTACCTGATTCGAAATAGATCAAGATGGTATAATCATCCAGATTTACTTCCTTGAGACTGGAATTGTAAAACTCCAAAAACTCACTGGTATTTTTGTTAGGATCGGTATAGAGCTCATTGAGCACGACCACATCCCTCTTGCGCAATTGTGCATATGACTGATCCAATAAGCAGATCGACAAAAGCAGGGTGATAAAAATTCTCATAAACAAGGGTTTTGTCCGTTTTCACAGACGGGTTAAGGATTAGACAGTTTATAAAGGGTCAAGACATCCGGTTTGGGGCGGTTGGTCATAGAAATTGGGTACGGTTTGTCCGGAAGGTTGGATTCTAGGGTCGTGGAGGAAAACTCATCGTTTTCTCTACGGATTATCAACAAACGTGGGTTTCACCTGCGGCCTGTCGAATAATTACGATGCAAATATAGGTAGTTCTCCGTAGTTAAACAGTAAAATGCACTTAAAATATGTGTATATACTTAAAAGTGGGGCGATTTATAATAAGTTATGCTGAAAATCAAGCCTGCAATACCTTGACCCAGCCGGAGACGATCTCCAGTTGCCCTTCTATGGTAAGTTCTGAATTGTCCAAAATCCGGGCATCCGGACATTGGATCAGCGGACTGACCGCTCTGGTCGAGTCTATATGATCCCGGTGGGATAAATTAGTTTTAACCTCCTCTACTGTAATCTCAGGGTATTTGGGTCGCAGTTCAGCCAGTCTGCGCTGGGTCCTTACCTCTGGGCTGGCCGTCATAAATATCTTCAACTCAGCATGCGGGAAAACGACCGATCCGATGTCCCGGCCATCCATGACCACCCCCCCTGCCTTGCCCAGTGCTTGTTGTCTGGCTACCGCTAACTCCCGAACGGACGGAATAGCAGCTACTGCACTAACATGGGCCGCCACTTTCATGTCCCGTATTTCCACTTCCACGTTCTCTCCGTTGAGGATCATATCGCTAGCCCCCCGGGCCGGGTTGTATAAAAAATCCAACCGGATCTCCTTTAGCCGTTCCCTGACTTGGGTCAGGTCGGACAGGTCAACCCCCTTCCTCAAAAGATATAGGGTAATAGCGCGATACATGGCTCCGGAATCCACATAGAGATAGCCGAGCCTTGACGCCAGTTGCCTGGCCAGGGTGCTTTTTCCGCAACTGGACCAGCCATCGATGGCAATGGTAAGAGATTTGGACACACCCAAAAATAACAAGATGGCCGCTGCTTCCGAAAAGAAGTAGCGGCCATGCATCCCCAAAAAGAAAAATCAGATTAAGCTGGTTTGGTCTCTTCGGTCCGACTCTTGAAGGTGAATGTAAGCTTGGATTGTTCAGCATCTACTCCCGCCAACAACACATCGCCTGCCTTTACATTCATATTCAGGATCTCCTCCGCCAATGGATCCTCCAGGTATTTTTGGATGGCCCGGTGTAAGGGACGAGCGCCGAATTGCTGGTCATACCCTTTGTCGGCCAAGAAAGTTTTAGCTTCTTCGGTCAACTCCATACTGAATCCAAGATTGGCTAACCGCTTGGTGACACCTTTCATGAGTATATCGATGATGCGGAAGATATCATCTTTGGTCAGGCTGTTGAATATGATCACATCATCGATACGATTCAAAAACTCAGGCGAGAAGGTCTTTTTCAAGGCTTTCTCAATCACCGCCTTGTTCGCCTCATCCTCACTTTCCAAACGAGCTGTTGTGGTAAAGCCCACACCCGAACCGAAATCTTTCAGTTGACGTACTCCGATATTGGAGGTCATGATGATCATGGTATTCTTGAAATCGACCTTGCGACCCAAGCCATCTGTCAGTTGACCATCATCTAGCACTTGCAGCAAGATGTTATAAATATCCGGATGCGCTTTCTCGATCTCATCCAGGAGTATCACGCTGTAGGGCTTACGTCGTACACGCTCGGTCAATTGTCCACCCTCTTCATATCCTACATAACCGGGAGGCGCTCCGATCAGTCGGCTCACGGTGAACTTTTCCATATACTCACTCATATCGATTCGAATGAGGGCCTCCTCCGAATCGAACATGTAACGAGCCAATGAACGGGCTAACTCTGTTTTACCGACGCCGGTCGGACCTAGAAAAATAAAGGTACCGATGGGCTTCTTGGGATCTTTCAATCCGACACGGTTACGCTGTATGGCCTTGACCACCTTTAAAATCGCTTCATCCTGGCCGATTACCATGCCTTTCATGTCATCCGCCATCTTACGGAGCTTCTCGGTTTCAGCTTCTACCATACGCTTCACCGGAATGCCGGTCATCATACTGATCACCTCGGCAATATCCTCTTCCCCGATCGGAAATTTCTTATGCTTACTGTCCTCCTCCCAGGAAGCTTTCGCCCGCTCCAATTCCTCTTGCAGTTTCTTCTCCGTATCCCGCAGGGCAGCCGCTTCTTCGAATTTCTGACTCTTCACCACCCGATTCTTTTCCACCTTCACATCTTCGATCTTCTGTTCGAGTTCAACGATATTTTGTGGCACATTGATGTTTTTCAAGTGCACACGAGCGCCCACCTCATCCAAAACGTCAATGGCCTTGTCGGGCAGTAGTCGGTCTGTAACATACCGATCACTCAGCTTTACACAGGCATCGATCGCCTCATTGTCATACTCCACATTGTGAAACTCTTCATATTTGGATTTGATGTTATTCAGGATCTGAATCGTATCATCTACACTGGGCGGATCCACGATCACTTTCTGAAAACGACGATCCAATGCGCCATCTTTTTCGATGTGCATTCTATATTCATCCAAGGTGGATGCACCGATGCACTGGAGCTCCCCACGAGCCAATGCCGGTTTGAAAATATTACTAGCATCCAGTGAACCACTGGCACCACCAGCCCCTACGATCGTATGCAATTCATCGATGAACAAGATCACATCCCGATTTTTCTCGAGTTCATTCATGATGGCCTTCATCCGCTCTTCAAACTGTCCGCGGTACTTGGTACCTGCCACCAACGCCGCCAGATCCAATGAAATGACGCGCTTATCAAATAGTACGCGAGATACTTTTCGCTGTACGATCCGAAGGGCCAATCCCTCTACAATAGCCGTCTTACCCACACCGGGCTCACCGATGAGGATGGGATTATTCTTTTTACGTCGGCTGAGGATCTGGGAAACGCGCTCAATCTCTGCCTCCCGCCCAACAATCGGATCGAGTGCCCCGAGCTCAGCCATTTTGGTGATATCTCTACCGAAATTATCCAGCACCGGCGTTTTGCTTTTTACTGCAGTACCGGATTTAGCAGAGCCTTTCGATTGACTGAATTTCTTTTCTTCCTCGAACTCCTCATCGCCCTCATCCGAAAACTCGGCACGCGGTTCATTTGACTTTACGATGCCCAATTCCTGCCGAAACAGATCATAGTCCACATCAAATTGATTTAAGATCTGTGTAGCCACATTTTCCTTATTCTTCAGTATGGATAACATCAGGTGCTCTGTTTCCACCGTGGCACTTTTCAATGCTTTGGCTTCCAATACGGTTACGCGGATCACTTTTTCGGCCTGCTTGGTCAGGGGCAAGCTATTGATGTTAGCGATGTTCTTTCCGGTCTTGTCCTTTACCGCCAACTCAATTTCCTTTCGGAGTTCGTAGATGTCGACATTAAAACTCTTTAGGATTCGAATGGCTGTGTTTTCACCCTCGCGAATCAGTCCGAGTAATAAATGCTCCGTTCCGATGAAGTCGTTGCCCAACCGGAGGGCTTCTTCACGGCTGAAAGAGATGATCTCCTTGACCTGGGGGGAAAAGCTATTGTCCATAGGTATTGAGTGGTTCTTACAATATTAATGAATTATGATCGGCAGGATGCAGACAAAGTTATACACCAACCTGCAAGGCGACATAAGGTCGACTGACCGCGGTTTGTTAAATTTGCTGAAACACATCCTACTCCTCATGCCCTTCAAATTCGAAACCAAGGAGAAGTTTCATGCCATAACGGTGGATGAGCCGGAGTTGACTGCAAGTCTGTCAGCCGAACTCACCGATTTCGCCAACAAAATCTTAACCCAGGAGGTCGGCACCGGAGACGTTCGGAATCTGATCCTTATCATGCATCCCGTTCAACGGATCGAATTACCCGCCGCCGAATCGCTGGCGGAACTACAGGCATTCTTTTACGAATCCGGTGCTTCTTTTGTGATCTGCTGTTTGCAACCAGCTGTTGAAAAAACCCTGGAGCTAGCCGATTTGTTGGATCTCATGAACATAACACCCACAGAAAGTGAAGCCTGGGATATTGTGCAAATGGAAGAGATCGAACGGGAATTACTGAGTAGTGAGGATGAACAAGACTGACCATGCTCGCTCTGACTATCTTGGGAAATAATTCAGCGGTACCGGCATTTGATCGACATCCAACCAGTCAGGTCATCACGCACAACGGAACTAATTACCTGATCGATTGCGGTGAAGGAACGCAGATACAACTGCTGCGCTACAAAGTCAAAAGAAGTAAGATCACCCACATTTTCATCTCCCACTTGCATGGCGACCATTACTTCGGCCTGATCGGACTATTGAATTCACTGAGCCTGCTCGGGCACACACAACCTATTACGTTGTTTGCTCCTCCTCTCCTCAAAGAAATCATCGATATTCAGCTGAAGGTTTCCGATACAACCCTGAATTTCGAGCTGCATTTTCGTCCGATCGAGTCAGCTGCCACACTCGTGGAAACAGCTTCAATCCGGATCAATTGTTTTCCGACCGATCACCGCATCCCCTGTTTCGGATTCAGCTTTGAGGAAAAGAGGATCCCCCGCAAACTATTACCCGAAAAAGCAAAAGCAGCCGGTATCCCCGCAGCCTATTTTGAAAGGTTAGCAAAGGGAGAGGACTATCAAACTAAAACTGGCGAGATCATACCAGCGGATTCGGTTACAGAGCCTACGCCACCCGGACCGAAATACGCCTACTGCGCCGATACACGGTACAATGAATCGATCCTCGAGCACATCAAAGGATTCGATCTGATTTATCACGAATCGACCTATCTGCATGCATTGGCTGAACGGGCACAGGAGAGGTTTCACAGCACCAGTATTCAAGCCGCAACCTTAGCCGAAAAAGCAGGTATCAAAAAATTACTCTTGGGACATTTCAGCAGCAAGTACGCTTCGCTGGAGGAGTTTCAAAATGAAGCAAGAACGGTATTTCCGAATACCGAACTGGCATTGGAAGGACTCTGCTATCCGATCCGTTAATTACTGAGCAGCTTTCATCAAGTCGCGTATCTGCTGCAGGTGTCCGTCGCTGACCGGCCAAACGGGCATACGAAATCGGTTCTGACAGAGACCCATTTCAGACAGATAAGCTTTTACACCACTGGGACTCCCCTCTGCGAACATAGATGCTATGATCTCCAGGTATTTTTCATGCAAGGGACGGGCCTCCTCAAATTTCTTATCCAGACAAAGTCTGACCATCCGAGAAAATTCAGCCGGATAGGCATTAGCAACTACCGATATCACACCAACAGCCCCATCCGCAATCAGCGGCAACGTGATCGGATCATCTCCACTGATCACTAGAAAATCATGCGGCTTCTCCCGAAGGATCTGTTGAATGAGTTCTATATTGCCACTGGCCTCCTTGGTGGCAAAGACGTTCTTGCAATCCTTAGCGATCCGTAGCTGCGTTTCGGCAGTCATGGACTGTCCGGTTCGGCCTGGAACATTATAAATGATGATGGGCCTTGGACTCACCTCATCTATTGCCTTGTAATGTTGGTATATGCCCTCTTGATTGGGCTTGTTGTAGTACGGACTGACGGAAAGAATGGCCTCGTAGCCATCCAGGTTGAATGATGTCATCTCCGACATCAATTTTCGGGTGTCATTTCCTCCTATACCCGCAACCAATGGCACTCGCCCTTTAACACGATCCTTTACAAACGAAAAAACTTCCTGCTTTTCGGATCCATGTATGGTGGCACTTTCACCGGTAGTGCCCAACACAACCAGGTACTCCACGCCACCGCTGATCCAGTGTTCGATCAGCTTTTCAAAACTATTCCAATCGATGGAACCTGAGGCATCGAATGGTGTGACAATGGCGATACCGGTTCCGTAAAAAAGGGGATATTGACTCATTTTTGAAATTCTTCCCAGAAGCCCATCTTACCGAATTTTTCAACCCGCTGCTCGATGCGTTTTTGAGGATCGATCGCCGCAAGCTCTTTCAATGACTGGAGGATCGTGGTCTTCACAAGTGTTGCCGCTTCTGCATAATCCCAATGGGCGCCGCCGGCAGGCTCGGGTATGATACCATCGATGATGCCGAATTCAAGCATTCGATCTGCGGTCAATTTCAATTGATCGGCAGCCACCTCTTTTTTATCCCAGCTACGCCAGAGGATCGACGAACAGCTTTCCGGACTGATCACCGTGTACCAGGTATTTTCCATCATGTAGACCCGATCACCGGCACCGATGCCGAGGGCCCCGCCGCTGGCTCCCTCCCCGATGATCACACAGATCACTGGTACTTTGAGCCGCATCATCTCATAGATATTTCGGGCAATGGCCTCTCCTTGTCCACGTTCTTCCGCTTCCAATCCCGGAAATGCGCCGGGTGTATCGATCAGTGTAACGACAGGCTTATTGAATTTTTCGGCCAGCTTCATCAACCGAAGGGCTTTTCTGTAACCTTCGGGATTGGCCATCCCGAAATTGCGCAGTTGACGAAGTCGGGTATTGCTTCCTTTTTGTTGTCCGATGAACATGACCGT
>CANGZN010000005.1 GCA_947458625.1 Chitinophagaceae bacterium | reverse complement strand
CTGGTGGCTACGCAGAAAAGACCTTACCTAAAAAAAATCCTCCCGCAAAAGCGGGAGGAACAACTAAAAACAGGGTGCCCATCGGGCTTGCTACACAAACCCTGATCAGTCGGGACGTTTACCATCCAAGAATGTATTGATGGTGCTTAGCTGTACTTGGTTCTTATCGTCTGAACGAACCTCGTAATTGCTGTAAAAGCTTTCCACCGTATTGGATGTATTGTATAATTCCATGTTGCGGCGGATATAGGCAGGTACCGTCTCAAATTCATTATTGGAATCCGTTGAATTGAAATTAAAAGACAGGCTGCGGAGTTTTTGAAGCCGCTCGGCCGCACGGCGATGCTGCTCGGCTTCTTCATCCCATACAGGCGCATCCAAAGTTGTCTCCGCAGAGAACTGGCTGTCCAATACAGGAAGTGCCTCAGGCATCTCCTCAGCTACATGCTCTACCAGATGCATCTGTAACTCAAGCAGCTCCTCCTCTTCTTTTATTTCCGGTACTGAAGGAGTTTGCATAACAGGTGATTCATTCATCGGCTGCTGAGCAACAGGTGCTTCCGCAATTGGCGCAGGTGCAGGCGCCTCCATACGTGTCACGGGTTTGGAATCGATGGCCGCAGAAGCATAGATATTTGTCGGACGAGACAAATAACCTCCGGAACTGACTCGGCCTGCAGATGAAGTTTCAGCATAAGCCTGCATGAAGACTGCATCCGTTGGCTTTACTGACTGCAATGACACCGGCGTTTCAATCTCATTTACCGACGTCTCTTCACCCAACTGCCAATGAATAACCGCAGGTTCTTCTGTTTGCGTGCTTGAAATCGCAACAGGTGCTTCTTCTTCAACTGTCATCACCGGCATCAGGTGCTCTGGCGTGACGACGGATTCCTCTGCTGCTACAACCGGAGTTTCTACTACAACAGCTTCAATTTGTTCAACCACAGGTTGAATCGATGCCTCCGGAGTTGGAGAAACAAAAGGCTGTGGCGCAGTAGGTACTTGTGGCTGTTCCAGTACCATTACGATCTTTTCATCTTTGGGTTTCTCTGCGCGTATTACAGGCTGTGTGAATGACTCCGGGTGGTCGATGCCGGACGCGATGAGTGTGATACCCAATTTGTCGCCCATCCCCTCATCGAATCCAAGTCCCATGATAACGTCCGTATCCTCACCTGCCTGTTGTGCGAGATACTGCTGAATGATCTCCACTTCATCAACCGTGTGTTCAAATTCACCGGGTGCAGAGGTAATATTGATCAATAACCATTTTGCGCCCTGGATATTGTTATCGTTCAATAACGGAGAATTCAATGCTTGCTCAACAGCAAGTAAGGCACGGTTCTCTCCTGCAGCAGCAGCATGCCCCAGGATTGCCCGACGACCGTTACGCATCACGGTACATACATCGGCAAAATCGACATTGATCTGTCCTGTATGGCTGATCACATCGGTGATACAACGAGCAGCCGTTGCCAGCACGTTATCTGCCCGCTCGAATGCTTCGCGCATTTTGAGGTTACCATATTGATGACGGAGCTTGTCGTTGTTGATAACGATCAGCGTATCAACATGAGATTGCAGATTGCGGATGCCTTCTTCAGCTTGTTGCAAACGCTTTTTTCCTTCATAAGAAAAGGGTGTGGTAACAATACCTACGGTGAGAATACCCAGATCCCGACAGATCTTGGCAATGATCGGCGCACCACCGGTACCGGTTCCACCGCCCATCCCTGCCGTGATAAAGGCCATTTTCGTATTTACCTCCAGAATGCGCTTGATCTCCTCCAGCGATTCTTCTGTGGCCTGTCGACCGATATCAGGATTCGCACCTGCACCTAGTCCCTGTGTCAGGTGTGGACCGAGCTGAATACGATTTGGGATGGGACTCTCGCTGAGTGCCTGTGCATCCGTATTACAAATAATAAAGTTTACGCCGTCGATCTGTTGGTTGAACATGTGGTTGGCTGCATTACCACCGCCACCACCGACGCCGATAACCTTCAGGATCGAGGATTTCTCTTTTGGCAGATCGAAATGAATCATATGATAGGTTTTATGGGGCTTGCCCCAGGGTTAGTAAGGGTTTGTTCTATTGCCGTCCGGTGAATTTGGAATCTTCCTCTTCCCGGAATAGCTCAATGATCCGATCGCGGAATTTATCCCAGAAGCCAGCCATACCCTTGCGATAGGTTACATCTACTTCTGTAATTTCTTCCGGCGCTGCCACGGGTGTTGCCTCATCTTCAAGAGGAGCCAACGCTTCGGATTCCATTTTGAGATAATTGGAAGAAAAATCCTGCCGGTTATTCTCAAAATCATCGAGCCCTTTCAAGATCAAGCCGATACAAGTTGAATACGTGGGCTTGGAAAGATCGTCCAGATGACCAGCTGCCAGATGCTCATTGGGCAAACCGATCCGGGCATTCAATCCGGTTACGTACTCAGTCAGCTGAATCAGATGCTTCAGTTGTGAGCCACCACCGGTCAGTACCACGCCACCGTTCAGCGCTTTATTGTCCAGTCCAACTTGCTTAAGGTGATAGGTTACAAAATCAAGGATCTCACTCATACGAGCCTGAATGATATTGGCCAGGTTCTTTACGCTGATCTCCTTGGCCGGCATGCCACGCAGTCCGGGTATGGTGATAAACGCATTCGCCTTGGCTTCATTGGCTAATGCACAACCGAACTGAACTTTCATGAGTTCCGCTTGTGATTTCAACACACCCAAACCAGTCTTGATATCATTGGTGATATTCTCACCGGCAAAAGGGATCACGGCTGTATGCTTCAGGATGCCCTCATAGAAAACAGCCAGGTCGGTCGTACCGCCCCCGATGTCGACGATGGCAACACCTGCTTCCATGTCTTCTTGTGCCATGACAGCAGCGGCAGAAGCCAATGGTTGCAATACCAGATCCTTGGTTTGAAGATTCGCTTTTTCTACGCTTCGGTTGATGTTGCGGATCGCATTCTTATCACCGGTGATGATATGGAAATTCGCACCGATCTTGACGCCGCCGTATCCGATCGGATTGGCGATATTGGGATGGTTGTCGACGGTAAATTCTTGCGGAATGACATCGATGATCTGATCACCTGCAGGGATGTAGGTCTTGTACTGGTCCGCGATCAGCTGATCGATCTCGGCCTGTATAATCTCATCTTCTGTACGCTGACGAACGATGTCGCCGCGTGTTTGCAGGCTTTTGATGTGGTGACCGGCAACACCGACATACACTTCTTCCACTTGAAGTGTCGGATTCGAGGCCAGGCAATTATCCATGGCGGTTCGAATGGCTTTGATGGTCTCATCGATGTTCAATACCTGTCCGTGTTTAACGCCATTGGAATTGGCGCGGCCGAACCCGAGGATCTCGAGTTTGCCGTACTCATTTCTCCGGCCTGCGATCACCGCGATCTTCGTGGTACCGATGTCGAGGCCGACAATGATGGGTCTTTTCTGTTTCATCTTCGTTGTTTTTAGTTGGGGTTTATGTAGCGCGTTTAATAGGTTTTGTTATTTGTATAGTCGAATCAGATTTCATTCCAGCCTGTATCAAGACATCCACTTGTTTACGCTGACGGGTCGAATCAGACTCGGCTGTATACCGATTGCGACTTGCCACCACTTGTCCCTGATACTGCACATCGATGCGAGGGTATGTATCCAATCCCCTCGGACGCAATACTTGCTGATAAAAGATCCAAAGCCGATGAAAAGCTGCCGCCGGATCTTCAGCCGTTCCGAATTGTACCCGGTGATTCCCGGCAACCGGGATCAGCTCAAATCGCCCTTTTTCATCGATCTCAAAATGACCGACCTGAGCCAACCAAAATGAATCGGCCTGGATGCAACGGGCCAGTTCGACAATACGCATCGACTGCAGACTGTCTGCTCGGCCATTCACCCATTTCAATCCATTGAAAACCGGACACTCGATCACCACCTGATCCGATAACGGAAGGGAACGGCCTGTACTGTCGAGATAAAAACTAGTGCCCAGTGTTGTGAATACTCTCGCAACAGGAATACGTTCTTGTATCCGCACATACAATATGGAACGATTATCGAAGTAGGCCTGTGCATCCGAAACACCGATGAACTTTTTCAATGAATCTTCAATTCGTTGCAAGGGGAACCGATCTACTGATTGCCCAAGCAGGGATCCCCCAGCACGGAGTCGAATGACTGCCTCTACATCCTGTTTCTTAATGAAAACGAAGGAGTCATCATCGTTTCGCGTGATCACATATCCCTTACAAATAGCCTTCCCTTGTTTTTTCCAAGCGGCATTGATCAGGAAACCCATACCCACAGCGATTCCTGCCCAAAAAAGCACGAAGAAGATCCTCTTTATGTTGAAGGAGCGGATCATGGGTGTTTCAATCGATTTAAGATCATCGGATACAATTGGTCGATATCTCCGGCGCCTGCTGTCACGACCACGGTCGGCCCCTTGCCATCTGGTGCGCATTGCTGAACCATCCACTCCATAAATGACTCTTTACTATAAACTGAAAATCCAGTTGGATGCTGTTTCGAGCAGATCATTTCTGAGCGAACGCCCTCAATCGGTAGCTCCCTGGCCGGATAGATTGGTAACAGCAAGGATTCATCTGCCAGCGACATGGATTCACCGAATGCAGCTGCCAAATCGCGGGTGCGGGTAAAGAGATGCGGCTGAAAGACCAGACGTACGTAATGATCCGGATACAGATCCCGAACACTTTGCAATAAGGCCCGCAACTCTTCCGGGTGATGCGCATAATCATCAATCCAGATTTTATCGGAGTTGCGATAAACCGTTTCAAATCGCCTTTTCACTCCTTTGAAACAAGACAAGGCCATTCGGATCGAATCCGGATCGATTCCGATCGATTGAGATGCCGCAGCCGCTGCGATAGCATTCTCTACGTTGTGAAGTCCGCCGATCGGTAACCGGCAATCCGCAATAACCCCTTGAGGCGTCTGCAGATCGAACCGATAACCACCTGCTTCCACAGCGAGTGCTCGAGCATGATAGTCAGCCGCCGTATCAAGAAGTGAGTAGCTACTCCGATCATTCCCGTGAAGCTCCTGAGCGCGTTTGAGTGAGTGATGATAGATCAGTTTGCCACCATCAGAGAGCAGACCGGTAAATTCGATATAGGCTTCCTCCATGGCCTCGGCCGTTCCATAAATATCCAGATGGTCGGGATCCATCGCCGTGATCACCGCCAGATCAGGATGCAGACGAAGAAAACTCCGATCATATTCGTCGGCCTCAATGACCGAAACATTCCGATCCGATGACCAGGTGTTGGTCTGATAGTTCACCGAGATACCGCCGAGATAGGCCTGACATCCATATTCACTGTGCCGCAGTATATGAGCGATCAGCGTAGAGGTAGTCGTCTTCCCATGGGTGCCTGCCACACAAACATTGAATGTCTTTTCAGTAAGTGATTGCAACACCTCACTTCTCTTCTTCATCGGCACCCCCAACTGAATACAATGCTGATAGATCGACAGTTCAGTCGGAACAGCAGGTGTATAAACGACCAGTTGTAACCCGGCAGGAATGCTCGATACTTCATCCGTATAATGAACCGAAATACCATCTGCTTGCAATCCACGCGTTATGTCTGATTCGGATTTATCGTACCCACCAACCGTATAGCCCGCGGTATAGAGATAACGAGCTAAAGCACTCATACCGATGCCACCGATGCCCAGAAAATAGACATAGCCCATTTCTTTCCCTGCCAGGGGAAAAACAAAGGATCGATCTCTATTCGGTGTCTGTCTCATATAAATCATTCCCGAAGGACTATGCCTTCGTTAACGGATCTTTATCGTTTAGTATCCTCAAAATTTCTGTCGCCATACGAACAGCTGCATCTTTGATACCCATACCGCCAATATGAGTACGCATCTGCTGGCAGCGATCTTCATCCGAACTCAGTTCCAGGATCTTGTCGATCAACTGGGTTTTTGCATCGGCATCCACTACCATCAAAGCGGCACCTGCATGCACCAATTGCTGCGCATTCACGGTCTGATGATCTTCCGCTGCCAAAGGAAAAGGAACCAAGATCACCGGCTTGGCAACCACTTGCAGCTCGGCAATACTCATGGCGCCGGCACGAGCCACTACGATGTCAGCTGCCGCATAGGCCAGCTCCATCTCCTTGATAAATACAGTACGATGAACAGATCCAGCAGCATCCATACTCAACGCCGGTAAGTCGGATCCTGATTTACCGGTTTGCCAAATGAGTTGTAATCCGGCCTGCAGAATCCGATCATATCCCTGTTGTATTGCCTGGTTAATAGACCTGGCACCCAAGCTGCCGCCGATTACCAACACCGTTTTTTTATGGGGATCCAAGCCAAATGCTTGCAAGGCCTGTGTTCGATCCTGGATATTCTGTGTGATACTTGCGCGTACTGGATTGCCGGTGAATGTGATCTTATCAGACGGAAAGAAACTTTCCATCGAGGGCATTCCGGTAAAGATGCGTGTGGCACGTTTCCCCAGCCACTGATTGCTTTTACCGGCAAATGAATTGGATTCGTGCAGGAAAGTCGGAATTCCTTTTGATTGCGCATAACGCAAAACCGGGAAGCTGGAATAACCGCCAACACCGATCACGGCTGTGGGACGAAAAGCTTGAAAGATCTGCTTCACTTGAATAAAGCTTCGAAACAGTTTGAACGGTAAGGTGATGTTTTTCCAAAAATGCTTACGATTGAAACCGACGATATCCAGTCCCTCAATAGCAAATCCCGCCTGAGGCACTTTTTCCATTTCCATTTTTCCATTTGCACCCACGAATTGAAAACTTGTCTCGGGTGCCACTGAACGGATCGCCTCCGCGATAGCGAGTGCCGGGAATATATGTCCCCCGGTACCTCCTCCTGCTATAATGAAGCGATGGTTCATGCTGATTCGGCTACTGGGTTTGATGATGCTGCTTCACCCTCCTGTTGTTCAACGTGGCGGGCAACACTCAATATGATTCCGATCGAGATGCAGGTGAAAATGAAACTGGTACCACCCATACTCACCAACGGAAGGGTGACACCTGTGACTGGAAATAAATTCACAGTCACCGCCATATTGGCCATTGCCTGAATAGCCAACGTAAAACTGAGTCCGAGTGCCAGAAACGCTCCGAAGGCATACGGGCATCGTTTGAAGATCCGGATACACCGATATAGGAAGACCAGATAGACAAATAGCATAAAGGCACCACCGGCCAGACCATACTCCTCAATGATGATCGCGTATATAAAATCATTATAGGCCTGAGGTAGATAATCGCGCGTAGTACTTCTTCCCGGCCCAACTCCCATCAACCCGCCTTTGGCAATGGCGATCTTGGCCTGATTGACCTGATACGCATCATCGTTCACATCCTCACTCCCATACATGAAATTCTCGACCCGTTTGATCCAGGTGTTTACACGAACGGTGAGGGCAGATCCGGAACTGACTGCCACGGTTGCCGTACCGGGCTCTACTTTCTTCGTGTCATGCCGGGCTATGGCCGCCAAGATCAGCATCATAAGCGGGATCATCGCTATGCCAACCGTTGCGAGCAGATGTTTGATGCTCGCTCTTCCGATGAACAATAAAAGCAAACAACTGGCTCCCAATAACAAGGCGGTAGAAAGATTTGCCGGGGCGATCAAACCACAGATCAGGATCACGGGAAGGATCAATGGAAGATATCCTTTACGAAAATCTTTTATCTGATCTTGACGCTTACTGATCCCTCTTGACAGGTACATGAATAGGGCAAGCTTGGCAAAGTCGGACGTTTGCAAGGTCATGTTAATGATCGGCAACTTGATCCAGCGGCTGCCTTCATTCATTTTCACGCCAAAAAACAAGGTGTAGATCAATAAGGGAATGGAGATCAAAAAAGCGATCTGAGCGATCCGTGAATAATATTTATAATTGACTCGATGTGCGAAATAGACCATGGCGATCCCGAAAATGATGAACCCTACCTGCTTAACGAGATAGATCTCTGTGTTGCCTTTATATTTTTTGTAGGCCAGCAGTCCGGTTGAGCTGTATACGGCCAATAAGGACACGAGGGTCAGCAAGATGACCAGTCCCCAGATGACCTGATCTCCCTTCGTGTTTTTCACGATCTGGCTTGCGTCGAAAAGAGATCGACGCTCCGATGGTGTGGCTGTCAGCTCCTGATTTTCCATATCAGAGGTTTCGAACGGCTTGTTTGAATTGATTACCTCGGTCCTCGAAATTTTTGAACAGATCGAAACTGGCACAGGCCGGACTCAGCAATACTGCATCGCCTTTCTCTGCAAGTTGAAAAGACAGTTGCACCGCCCCCTCCGCGCTATCAGCCTCTTCGATCACCGGTACGACATCTTTAAATGCCTCATAGATCTTTTGATTGTTTGTACCCATACAGACGATGGCTTTTACTTTCTCCTGTACGAGTTCCCGGATCAGTTCATAGTCGTTTCCCTTATCTACTCCGCCCAGGATCAGTACAGTCGGACGAGTCATGCTCTCGAGTGCATACCACACGGAGTTGACGTTGGTGGCTTTGCTGTCGTTGATGAACAAGACTCCGCGTACGGTCGCTACGGGTTCCAGTCGATGTTCGACCCCCTGGAAGTCCATCACGGCATCACGGATCTTTTCCTTCCGTATATCGATGGTGGCAGCGGCAACACAAGCGGCCATGGTATTGTACTGGTTATGTTTACCCTTGAGTGCGAAATCAAACACACTCATGGTCATATACTCCTGACCGGTACGTACATACATGTCGCCGTCTTTGATGAAAGCGCCGAGAGGTAGTTCTTTTTTCATGGTAATGGGTCTAGCGTTGGCTTTTATGGTAATGGATGAAATAGCTTGTTGGATCACCTCATCGTCGAGGTTGTAGATAAACACATCACCTTCGGTTTGATTGAGGGTGATGCGGAATTTGCTGCGCACGTAATTCTCCATCTTATAGGCGTAGCGATCTAAATGATCTTCGGTGATGTTGGTCAGAATGGCTACGTCCGGACGGAAAGAGACAATATCATCGAGTTGAAAACTGCTGACCTCTACCACATAGAAGGGCTTGGGATTCTCGGCCACCTGCCAAGCGAAAGAGCGTCCGATATTTCCGACGAGGGCCGCATCCAGCCCGGCTTTCTGACAGATGTGCCAAAGCAGTGTAGTGGTCGTACTCTTTCCATTGGTACCGGTGATAGCTAATACGCGGCTATTACCGATGTGTCGATAGGCGAGTTCGATCTCGCTGATGACTGGAATGCCTTGAGCCCGGAGGGCCATGACAATCGGATTGGTTTCCGGGATACCCGGACTTTTCACCACTTCATCGGCAGCCAGGAGTTCATTCAACGAAGAATGCTCTTCTTCAAATGAAATACCGGCTGCCGTGAGCGTGGAACGGTAATCCGCACGAAGCAGTCCCTGATCAGACAGGAAGACATCGTAGCCGACGTGTTTGCCCAGCAGTGCTGCGCCAACACCGCTTTCACCTCCTCCTAATATGATCAGTTTCTTTTTCATTTTTTGTTTACCGTACGGTTGGGGCTCTTCATAAGCATAGGATGGATGAAAAAATTTATCGGATCTTAAGAGTTACAATACTGAGTACAACCAGCAGCACGGTCACAATCCAGAAGCGGTTCACGATCTTCACTTCATGAAAACCGAGTTTCTGAAAATGGTGATGGATCGGTGCGGTCAGAAACACCCGACGGCCGGCACCATATTTGCGCTTGGTGTATTTGAAATACCCCACCTGTATCATCACGCTCAATGCTTCCACCAGAAAGACTCCACAGAAAATGGGAATGAGTAATTCCTTGTGCACGATGATGGCCAGTGCTGCAATGATGCCACCCAATGTGAGGCTGCCTGTATCGCCCATGAACATCTGTGCGGGATAGGAATTGTACCAGAGAAAACCGATGCAGGCACCGATCATGGCGGCGATGAAAACAGAGATCTCACCCAGGTTGGGTATATACATGATGTTGAGGTAATCGGCGATCACCAGATTACCACTGGCATACGCGAAAATTCCCAGCAACACACCGATGAGCGCTGAAGTGCCGGTAGCTAAGCCATCCAGTCCATCCGTCAAATTCGCTCCATTGGAAACAGCTGTGATGATAAAGATGACCACCAGGATATATAATACCCAGTCATACGAACGGAGCCCGGCAGGCAACAGCTTGGAATAATTGAACTCATGATTTTTCACGAAGGGGATCGTCGTGATGGGCGTCTTGGTTTCAACAAAATATTTAGGCTGGCCATTTACATTTTTAACGATCACGGATTCCTCTGTAGCGGCTGCTTGTGCGTTGCCAATGTATTCGCGCCAGATGGTTACCTCGCTGTTGAAGTAGAGTGTAGCGCCGACGAAGATGCCAAGACCTACTTGTCCCAAGATCTTGAACCTGCCGGCGAGGCCATCATCCGATGTTTTCTTGTAATCAACACCTAACGCCTTTGCTCTACGCTTACCACGCAATTTCAAATAATCATCAATGAATCCGATGATGCCAAGCCACACGGTGCTGACCAGCATGAGCTGAACATACACTTTGGAAAGATCCGCGAGCAACAGGGTCGGGATCAGAATCGCCAGCAGGATGATGATTCCACCCATGGTTGGCGTATCGCGTTTTAGATTTTCTCCCGCCAATCCCAGATCGCGTACCCCCTCACTGAACTGACGGGCTTGCAGAAAAAGAATCAGTTTTTTTCCGTAGATCAAGGTGATAAACAGAGAAAGTAAAACAGCCAGCAGTGTACGGAACGTGATGAATCGGAATAACTCGATCCCCGGGAACCGGATCCCTTCCTCCTTCAACCAATCAAACAGATGATACAGCATGCTTTGGTTTATTTTTCGAGTAGTTCAAAAAATTCAAGTAAGGTTTCCTTGTCGTTGAACGGTTCCCGACGGCCGGCCACTTCCTGATAATGTTCATGTCCTTTACCGGCCACCAAGAGAATGTCATTCGGGGCAGCCAGCTGAACGGCGGTCTTGATCGCTTCGCGGCGATCCAAAATGGAAAGTGATTTACGTCGCTCGGTCACGGTCAATTCCCGCTCCATATCAGCTAGAATCTGTTGGGGATCCTCGAAACGTGGATTGTCACTGGTAAAAATGGCTTGATCGCTGAGTGTGCAGGCAACCTTAGCCATAACAGGGCGCTTCGTAGCGTCGCGATTTCCGCCGCAACCCACAACGGTGATCACGCGCTGTGATCCCTGGCGCAAACGAGTGATGGTACTCAGCACATTTTGCAGCGCGTCGGGTGTATGTGCATAATCGATGATCCCAAGAATGCCCGCGTTCGTTGAGCGATAACAATCAAATCGGCCTGTGGCACCTGCCAGTTGACTGAGGTGAGTAAGTACCTCTTGTTTATCGGCGCCCAGTAAACAAGCAGCACCATACACCGCCAATAAATTATAGGCATTGAATTCACCGATGAGTCGGAAGTGTACATCTACCTGATCAATCGATAGTAATAACCCATCCAATCCGTTCTCCAGCACTTTTCCTTTGAAATCGGCTAACGTGCGGAACGCGTAGTAGGCACTTCGTGCCGGCGTGTTCTGAAGCATGACCGCACCGCGCTTATCATCCGCATTGCTCAACGCGAAGGCATCGGCGGACAGCCCATCAAAAAAGGATTTTTTAACCCGGATGTATTCATCGAAGGTTTTATGATAATCGAGATGGTCATGTGTGATGTTCGTAAAAATTCCGCCCGCAAATGAAATACCATGTATGCGATGCTGATGGATCGCATGCGAACTGGCCTCCATGAATACATAGCTACAATCTGCCTCTACCATTTTACGCAACAAGCCGTGGAGCTGGATGGCATCAGGTGTGGTATGCGTCGATTCAACTACTTCTCCTTCGATCCGATTTTCTACAGTGCTCAGCAGTCCGCACCGATATCCCATGGAACGGAATAGTTTATAAAGAAGCGTTGCTACCGTTGTTTTTCCGTTGGTACCTGTTACGCCAACTATTTTCAGTTGTTTGGCAGGATCACCATAAAAGTTAGCCGCCATCACCGCCAGCGCGATCGACGAATCGGCTGTTTGGATCCAGACAGCGGATGTTTCAGTATCGGGTGCTGTCTCGGCAACGATCAAGGTAGCACCGTTCGAACGTGCCTGTTGGATGTAATCATGACCATCGACCTGTGTACCGCGCAAGGCAATGAAGGCTGAACCCGGAGTCACCCTACGGGAATCCGTATGCAGCGCATTTATATCGCTCGTCAGTTCTCCACTGACGGCTTGGATGGTAACGCGATATAATAATTCCTGTACGGTCATGCTTAGTTCAGTTCAAGGATCAGTTTGGATCCGCGTGCGATCGGCGCTCCCGGCAACACGGATTGATTTTTTATTTTTCCTTTCCCTTTGACTTCAATTTGAATACTGGCACGCAGCTGCTCCACTTGCAGCACGGCATCACGCAAACTCATGTCGCGCAGATCGGGCATACCTTCCGTGACCGATTTCTTAGCCTGCCATTGATTGGCAGCATGCTCGGTACGAACGGCCACGAAAGAGGCATTAGCCGACGAATCGATCTGTTTCATGCCCATGGCGGAATAAACACGCATCAGGGACGTACGGCTACCTGCATATTGAGAGGAACTGCTATCCTTTTTAACAGCCAGCTGCACAGGTTGGGGCGACACAACATACATGGCATGCAACTTGGTCGCGATCTCTCTAAACACAGGTGCTGCAAGCGTACCGCCGTAGATATCTGAAGCGCCCGGTTTGGTCCGGATCAGGACGATGCAACTGAACTGAGGGCGATCAGCTGGAAAATAGCCAGCGAATGATGCTTGATAAACGCCATCCTTGTATTGATACGTTCCATCCCATACCTGTGCCGTTCCGGTTTTTCCTGCCACGCTGAAGGGAAGATCCTTGAATGCACGGCGGCCGGTGCCTTCGGTAACGACTGCTTCCAAGGAACGACGGGCCGATTCAATTACATCCGCGCGTGCGATGGCATTCGCGAGCACCGTTGGCTCGAATTGACGATAGGCAACGCCACCCTGTCGTATCGAACCGACCAGATAGGGTTTCATCATTTTTCCACCATTGGCAACAGCGTTGTAAAACGTGAGCGTATGAAGCGGGCTGACTTGCACGCCATACCCGAAACTGATCCACAGCATATTTCCGACGGAGCTTCCTTTTTGATCGAGCGGGTTGATGCGGGGCAAAGGCAGATCAGTCAGATCGATCGGCAAGCGATCGACCAAGCCATATCGTTTCAGATATTCTCTGATCTCGGTTGGTTTATTGCCAAAGGCTTTCAGCGCCAATCGGCTCATACCGATATTGGAGCTGTGTGAAAAACATTCTTGTACAGTAAGTATGGGCTTAGGTGAGCGCTCGGCATCGGTTACCCATTTGGAGGCAACCAGCCCTTTGCTGGTGGAACCGATGGTCACTGTATCGTCAATAGAAGATGTCCCCTTATCCAATACAGCAAGCAAAGTCGCCAGTTTGATCGTCGATCCCGGCTCAGTATTGCGCAAGGCATAATTATCATCTTCCCAGTAACTGCCATCGGGTCGGCGACCGAGATTCGCAATAGCTTTGATCTTACCGGTAGCTGTCTCCATCACAATGGCGGTACCGTAAAGCGCTTCGATCTGTTGAACTTTTGCCAACAAGGCCTGTTCGGTGATATCTTGGATGGCGAGATCCAGCGTCGTGTAGATATCTTTTCCATCCAGCGGCTCTGTTTCAGTCCCTTCGATGGGAACCGCCGTGCCGGGTGCAACATATTGAACCATTCGCTGACCATCCCGTCCACTCAGCAAAGAGTCATAACTTTTTTCCAATCCGACATTCATCTTCTTGACTTTGCCGTCGGATAAAATATGTTCACGTGAGAGTCCTACGGTTCGACTGGCCAACATTCCATAAGGAACCAATCGCTTGGAGTTCACTTCTACGATAAGTCCGCTTTTATTTCTACCCAGGTTGGCGAGTGGAAAGGTTCGGAATGTCTTGTATTGGTCGAAACTAAGTTTCTTCTTCAAGGAATAGTATCGATCGCCGCGTTTAAACGCAACTTTTAAATCACTTGAATAGGTTGCTGCGGAACGGTCGCCGAAATAAGCCGACATCGCTCGGGCGAACGAATCGATCTTCTCATTGAAACGCTTTCCCTTCTTTTCTTTCAATCCATCTGCCTGAAAATCAAAATAAACATCGAAGGTGGGGATGGAGGTACTGAGCATCTCACCATTCTCTGTGTAGATGGTGCCTCTTTGTGCATCGAGTGATACAAACCGGTGACGCATGCTATCACTCAGCGCGCGCCAATAACTTCCTTCCACGCGTTGGATGTAGACGGCCCGACCCAATACCAGAAAACCCAGTACCGCTATACCGATAAAACTGAGGTATACCCTCGCTAATATGTCGCGCTTGGTATCCATCAATCGGTTTGCTTTTTATCAGTGACAGAAGAATCGCTTAACACCCAGGGCGATCCGGATAACGCTTTCAATCCCAAAGGCTCCACGGCCCGGGCCACCTCACTTGGCATACTGCGTGCCAGTAATTCACCTTTAGCCGTTACATATTCGTATTGCAATTCACGAATCTCTTTCTCTGCGAGCTGGGTGAGACGAATGGTTTTATTCGCCCAATGACCATTGTAGATATAAACGACGCCTAATAATGTCAGGTATAAAATGAATGGCAGCTGACGCACCAGTGAGGGGTAGTTCAACCACCGCTTCCAGTTCAGCTTTGTTTCATTTATTGACATGATCGGTTACTTAATTTTTATTCATCTACTTCTGTCTTAGCCGTCACTCATCGCTTCTCAGCGATGCGCAACTTGGCACTTCGGGAACGGGGGTTGATTCGTTTCTCTTCCTCGGTCGGCTCAACGGGCTTTCGGGTGATCACCTCAAAAGGGTTGACCGTTACAGTTCGGGCAAAGGGGTTTGGATCCGGGTCCTCGAAAGAACCTTTTCGGAAAAAATGCTTGACCAGCCGGTCTTCGATCGAATGAAATGTGATGATGGCCGCACGACCACCGGGTTTGAGCACCGCCGGTAATTGCTCGAGTAACTCTTGCAACGACGCGACTTCCTCATTGACCTCCATGCGCAAGGCCTGAAATACCTGGGCGAAATACTTGCTGGGATTCCCCTTTACGATCTCTCGGATGACCTGCTTCAGCGCTTCAGTCGAATCAATTTTCACATGTTGCCGTTGTGAGACAAGCAAACGTGCCAAGGTGCGCGAATTGGTTACCTCGCCATATTGCTCGAACATCCGATGCAACGCCGATTCTTCATATTGAGCGATCACATCAGCCGCCGTCATCGATTGACGCTGGTCCATCCGCATGTCCAACGGCCCTTCGAAGCGGATGGAAAAACCACGATCCGCTTCATCGAACTGATGACTGCTAACACCCAGATCGGCCAGCACACCATCAACCTGATCGATTCCCGACAAACGCAGAAAACGTCGGAGATGACGAAAGTTCTGAGGCCAGAATTGCACCCTCGAATCGGCTGGAAGATTCTGAACCGCATCAGCATCCTGATCGAACGCGATCAATTTGCCATTCGGACCCAACTGCTGCAATAGCGCACGACCATGACCTCCCCCACCCAACGTGCAATCGACATAAATGCCGTCCGGCCGAATGTTCAGCCCCTCCACCGCCTCGCGCAACAGCACGGGCACGTGGTAGGATGGATCGGAAGCCTGTGGTGTTACCTTCCTTTCCATCTGAACTTATTGACCGGTTGCGTGCTGGTTAGGAACCATCACTTCTTGCGCCAGCTTGCTGAACGCCTCCGGAGAGAACGAATCAAAGAACTGCTTGTACGTATTACTATCCCAGATCTCAATCTTGTTTACGGCCGCCACCAGCACGATGTCGCGCTGGAGATTGGCATGCCCCTTCAGGTTTGGTGGCACCAATAATCGACCCGCCGTATCAGGCTCCACCATCGTCGCCCCATTCAGGAAGTAGCGACGAAACTCCCGCACCTTCGGATCGAAGTCATTCAACTTGCTGATGTCGGCAAAAAGCGGCTCCCAATTCCGAATGGGATACAACGCCAGACTTTTCTCAAACCCCCGGTTCATAACGAACTGCAACCCCTCCCCCTCCGGCAACTGCTTCTTAAAGCCAGCCGGAAGCAGAAACCGCCCCTTGGCGTCCAGTGTTGCTTCGTATTCTCCAATGAAACCGGTCATTATCAGTAGGTTGAGCAGGCATTGACCCGCATTGACACAAAATAACACTTTTTACCACCGTAAGACCAAATTTTGGGGGGTGTTAATTTATCCCCACATATCTATTCAATGAAACCCCTTACTGCATGGTGTTTCATTGATTTTTGATGATGATTTTGACAAATTCATGTGCGTTAGATGTGGATTAGTGTGGAAAACCTGTGAATTGAGATTTAATCAAGCCTTTTTAGTGACTTTTGCAGCACACAACGGTTGGTTGCGTATGGATCCACGCTTGATTGATATTTCCGCTTTTGACTACGATCTTCCCTTGGACCGGATCGCTGCATATCCGGTGCACCCGAAGGACCATTCCCGCTTATTGATTTATCGGGAGGGGCAAATACATCATCGCCCGTTCTATGAATTAACCGAGGAGCTGGGGTCCGGCGTTCAGCTATGTGTCAATGATTCCCGAGTCATTCCGGCCCGTTTGCTTTTTGAGAAAGCGACCGGCGGTCGGATAGAAGTATTTTGTTTGGAGCCCGATCCTATGTATTCCGAACCTTCGATGGCATTGAACTCTCGGGGACGTGTTTATTGGAGATGTCTGATCGGTGGTGCCTCTAAATGGAAAAAGGGAACCCCCCTTCAATTATTGCTTCCGGACTCCGAAAAGGAGGAATACCTAACGGCGCATCTCCTGGAAAAAGGCGAGACGGATTTTCAGATTCTATTTGAATGGCCTGAAGCCATTGGCAGTTTTGGAGAAGTACTGGAACGAGCAGGCCGCATCCCCTTACCGCCTTACATCAAACGAGCTCCTCAGGAGGCAGACCAAACCGATTATCAAACCACCTACGCACAGCAGAACGGATCCGTAGCGGCGCCTACAGCCGGACTGCATTTCACCGATAGCGTGTTGAAGGCACTGAAGCAAATCAACATCGAGCCGTTGCCAGTGACGTTGCATGTTGGAGCCGGCACGTTCAAACCCGTTACCGCTGATCGGCTGGAGAATCATGCCATGCACGGAGAATGGATCCACATACAAAGATCCTTGCTGAGTAAACTCCTGCAACACCAAGGGAAACGCGTTGTCGTAGGAACCACCACCCTTCGAACGCTAGAATCCATTTATTGGCTGGGCAACCGACTCTGCCAAAACCAGCATGCTTCACTAGACCTGCTGACACAATGGGAACCCTATGAAACACCCGATCCGGTTTCCGTGCCTGCGGCGATCGAAGCCCTCATGAAAAAAATGGATAATAACGGGATCGACTCTTTGTGGTCGCGTACCGAGCTACTGATCGCGCCCGGCTATCAGATTCGAATGGCAGACGGCATCATCACGAATTTTCATCAACCCCGATCTACTTTACTCTTGCTTATTTCTGCTTTTATCGGGGAGGACTGGAGGAGAGTCTATTCCTATGCGATGGAGAACGATTTTCGCTTTTTGAGCTATGGTGATAGTAGTTTGCTTTGGAGAAGTTAATGCGTGAACCAATTAAGCAGTTCCGCGCTGTGGAAAACGCAACTGAAAACGACTCCCCTTTCCGAGGGTACTTTCTGCCGTGATCGTACCCCGATGCGCATCCACCAACGTTTTTACGTAACTCAGCCCGAGTCCGAACCCTTTCACATTATGAATATTACCGGTGTGTGCCCGATAGAATTTCTCATAGATCCGCTTGAGTGTATCGCGTGTCATCCCGATGCCATTATCGGTGATGGCGATATGTAAATGACCGGGGGCTGCCCAGGTTTCGATCTTCACCGCTGGCGCCACATCCTGTTTGGAATATTTCAACGCATTGTCGACCAAATTGCTGATCAGATTTGACATATGACCCTCATCGGCCTGAATCAGATCGTTCGAAGCCTGCAAAGACAGTTCGATCTTTCCGCCTCGTGACTCCAACTGAAGCGCGTAGGTACCCACCACCTGCTCAATCAAGGGGTGAACATGCACGGGTTTGAATTCGATCTCGAAATCCTGTCGCTCTAATTGAGAAGCACGAAGAATGGATTCAACCTGACGATTCATCCGCAGATTTTCTTCTTTGATGATCGAATTGAAATAACTCATGCGCGCCGGATCTGCTTTCACCTTTTCATTCCGCAAGGCATCCACGGCCAAAGAGATGGTGGCAATGGGTGTTTTGAATTCATGCGTCATGTTATTGATGAAATCATTCTTGATCTCCACCAGTTTCTTCTGTCGGACCATCGTACGAAGCGTTAAATAGAAAGCAGTAACAATGATCAACGTGAACAGGATGGAAACCGCGATCGGCCACCAAAGAGATTGTAAGACCAGGGAACGGATATCAGGAATCACTACAAACAACACCTCCCCTCTTCCTAAATTCTCACCCACCGTGCCGCTCATTGCTTCGAGCACCCAATTGAATGTAAAATTGTTGGCCGTGTCAGAATACGCTTGTATGAAATTGGGGGATACGCGTTCGAACGCGTTATTATCTGCTGCCTCAAAGGATGCGATACCGAATTCAAATCGCATGCGCTCCGGAAGATGATACAATTGAAAAGCCTGTCTGAATTTTTTATCGACCTCCTCTACAGATACCTGCTGCCCGATGGAAGGTGGTCGAAAGATCTTGGATAAGAAACCGTCATCCCAGAAAGGCCGGGTGGTAAGAGGGCTGCCTTTGCGTGTGATCAGATCGTTGCCTACCCAAATCGTTGCCTCCTCCACACTGTGTTTGATTTGCTCCTGGCGCAGCAACACCATATTCTTCACCCACGACACTTGTATGCCGATGATGCCGATCAGTGATAAGCTGATCAATAAAATGATCAAGGGGAGGATCCGTTTCACAAGGTTCAAAAATAAGGTACCGGAGTAAGCTTCCTGTCCCTCAGGGATGCCAGCTCCGTTTAATCCATGTTAAATCGGCACTACTTAACGGTGATTTTGGCCATCTTGAACTTGGTACGGGCCAACGCTCGGATGCGCCACGAGGGCAGGAAGACCTCGTTTTTCACAACCATCGCATGCCGGGGCATCAAAATGGTTTCTTCGTCATTGGTCGAGATAGTCCGGCGAGTCATCTTCCCAGTAGGAATATCGATCGACACGCCCCACGTATTGCTATTCTTACGGAAATTATAGATCCGTTTCACTTTATCGCCATAGCCTGCAAGCGTATTGTTCTTGCTGTGATCGTTGAATACAAGTATCAGCCGATTGTTGTGAAGGAGTTGGGCAAAAGAGGAATAGTAGGGCATACCTCCACCTTTTGCAAAATAGCCGCTGTAGTCCGAATAGAAACGAATGCCGCCACCCATACCGGAGTTCGAGGTCCGGATCTCTTCCAATTGATTCTTAGGAATATCATTGATCCATTTGATCTGTCCGCGTTCATCAGTATTCACCACCAAAATATCCTTATTCTCGAAACGATGCACGTGGTAGGTGGTCGTTCGCCAGGAGCGGGTAGATGCATTGTATTCCGAGGTCGTGTAGGAATAATAGGTATACTTTGAGATTTCGGCTGTGATCAGGTAACTGTTATCGGCTGGATTATAATCGACCGATTTGATGATATACGAGTTGGGAAACTCATTATCCTCTTCATCGTCTTTCGCTTTCTTGGACGATCGCTTACTGTCGCGCGTTTCATCGTCTTCATCCGCTTCATCTTCTGTATAATTCGCACCCAACATGGAGGCATCGAATGGCTTGAATGAAGCAAGTGTTAACGCTCCAACTTCTGTATTCAGTTTGCTTAGGAAGAATCCGTTCAGGTCTTCTTTTTTAGAGGTGTTGCTATAAAAGCCTGCCAACAATAGCTCCCCGTTCTTCAGCTCCATCAGCTTGCCTCCAAGCGTATATTTATCGTCCGACTCAACCACTACATCTTTTTCCTTTTTCCCCTTGGCACTATAGATGGCCATCGCATATTTTTTGAAAACCAGACGAGTCCGTTTGCGTTTTCCCACGGGAACCTCATCAAACTCCTTACCCAGCACCACGATCTTATTATTGGCCGTGTATTTCACATCCTCCAGGCTGTACGTATTCTTAGGGTATTGCAAGTCGATCGAGGCATGCTGTTTGACTTTTAGGTTCTTATCCAGCAGCACGACATCAAGATTGTTGCGGTCGCTGGCAGAGATGTCGGTCACCAACAGAAAATACTGACCATTCTGAGCCGGCGCTACACTCAGGTCATAATCATCACGCTTGCTTTCCAACGTATAACTACCGATCTCCAGCATATTGCCAGATAGATCCCCTGTGTTCTTATCCACCTTCGATGCATATACCTTAAAGACCCGCTCCTTTTTTATGTAATCCGTGGCAAACAAAAAGATCTCACTGCCAAGCGGTTGAAAACTATGAAACTCCAACCCTTTGAGCTCACGCTTATAATCCTTTTCGTAAACCTCTTCAAAATTCCGATCGAACTTGATCAGTTTATATGCTGTTCCATAGGTGGCCCCGATCACGAAATAACTTTTCATGCGCATACTCCCTTCGGCGAAATAGACACCGGTATTATCTGCAGTAACGATATCCATATCCATTGTACCCTTCTTCATCTTCAGCATATCGCCCCAGTTCACCTGATATTGTTGGGCCATCGGCTGAAGCGTCATCAAGAGGCAAGCCACTGCAAATAAAATCGTACGCATGGGTGAGATTTTGGTGAAAATAAAAAAACCGCCCCAGTCCGGGGCGGTTCAATAATTAATTAGACAGATCAGGCTTCTTGTGCCCCTTCCAGCAAAACGGTGACGCGGTTGTTCAGTACCTCTACAAATCCTCCCTGTACTTGGTAAGTGGCCAGTTCCTGTCCGGCAGCACGCAACACCTTTACCTTTCCGGCTTTTAGAGCACTGATCAGTGGAGCATGTCGGTCAAGCACTTCAAAGCTTCCACTGATACCCGGCATTTGTACGCCGTAGACGTCACCGCTGAACAGCTTTTTTTCCGGGGTCAGGATCTCAAGTGTCATATCAGTTATTTGCGAATTAGGATTGAGCCGAAGCCATGAGTTTTTTACCCTTTTCGATGGCATCATCGATACTACCCACCAGGTTGAAGGCCGCTTCCGGATATTCATCCACTTCACCGTCCATGATCATGTTGAATCCGCGGATCGTTTCCTCGATGGGAACCAGTACACCTTTCAAACCGGTGAAGGCCTCGGCCACGTGGAAGGGCTGTGACAAGAAACGCTGCACTTTACGGGCACGGGAAACAATCATTTTATCTTCATCACTCAATTCATCCATACCCAGGATCGCGATGATGTCCTGTAATTCTTTATAACGTTGCAAAATGAACTTCACACGGTTCGCACAATTATAGTGCGCATCCCCCACTACCTGTGGCGTCAGGATTCGTGAAGTAGAATCGAGTGGATCTACTGCGGGATAGATACCCAAGTCAGCGATCTTACGGGACAATACCGTTGTTGCATCCAAGTGCGCAAAAGTGGTTGCAGGGGCCGGATCGGTCAAGTCATCCGCCGGTACGTAAACGGCCTGCACCGATGTGATCGAACCATTTTTCGTAGAGGTGATACGCTCCTGCATGATACCCATCTCCGTGGCCAGGGTTGGTTGATAACCTACAGCGGATGGCATACGTCCCAACAAGGCTGAAACCTCAGAACCGGCCTGGGTAAAACGGAAAATGTTGTCAACGAAGAAAAGGATGTCGCGTCCTTTTCCCTGACCGTCTCCATCACGATAATATTCAGCGATCGTAAGTCCGGACAAGGCCACACGGGCACGGGCGCCGGGGGGTTCGTTCATTTGACCGAACACAAAGGTCGCCTTGGAATCAGCCAATTCTTTCATATCCACTTTACTGAGATCCCATCCGCCTTCTTCCATGCTATGCTTAAATGCATCTCCATATTTCATGATACCGGCCTCGATCATTTCACGCATCAGGTCATTTCCCTCACGGGTACGCTCACCTACTCCCGCGAATACGGATAATCCGGAGTATGCTTTCGCGATGTTGTTGATCAGCTCCTGGATCAGTACGGTCTTTCCTACACCCGCTCCACCGAAGAGACCGATCTTACCCCCCTTTGCATAGGGCTCGATGAGGTCGATCACCTTGATACCCGTATACAACACCTCGGAGGCGGTGCTCAGGTTTTCAAAAGCCGGGGGTTGAGCATGTATGGGGCGTCCGTTTTCTTTGCTAACAGCAGGCAGACCGTCGATCGGGTCACCGGTCACGTTGAACAGGCGTCCTTTGATCCCCTCACCTGTAGGCATGGCGATCGCTTTTCCGGTATCTACGACCTGTGTGCCGCGCACCAGTCCTTCTGTACCATCCATCGCGATTGTACGCACACTGTCTTCTCCCAAGTGTTGTTGGACTTCAAGAACCAGCGATTCGCCGTTTTCTTTTTTGAGTTCTAATGCGTTGTAGATCTCCGGAAGCTTTCCTTCAAACTGTACGTCGACTACCGCGCCGATGACCTGTTTTACTTTTCCGAGGTTTGCCATGTTTCGGGTATTAGTGGTGGCTATTGCCTTTTTGATTCAGGCCGCAAAGGTAAGGGGCTGGCCGAGGAAATTAAAATCCGGAGGGGTCAAAATTGGAGCGGTGGAAAACTGCTGAATCTTCGTTACTTGCAGCATGCACTTGATCGAGGTGAATACGCCCGCCCTGGCCCGGACTTTTTTAGAAATCAACCCCCTGATTCAGCAGTCTGACCCCCACTACATCCGCCCCCTAGACAAGGATGTGGCCGATGTTTTCGACCCTAAAAAAAATAAGGCCTTCCGCTTTGGAGAGGCCTCCCGCTGGGTCCTCTTCGATGCACAACACAAGCCCATCGGGCGAATTGCGGCATTCGTGAACAAAAAGTACAAGAACAAAGGAGATGAACTGCCTGTGGGCGGCATTGGGTTTTTTGACTGCATTCATGACCAGACGGCTGCCGATACCCTTTTTGATGTCGCCAAACATTGGCTGTTGCAAAAAGGCATGGAAGCCATGGACGGACCCATCAATTTCGGAGAACGAGACCGGTGGTGGGGGCTGATCGTCGAAGGGTTTCAATCGCCCCTCTATGGAATGAATTATAATCCGCCTTATTACCGGGAGCTATTTGAACGCTATGGTTTCAAATGTTTTTATAATCAGATCTGTTTTGGTCTGGACCCCCGCAAGGAACTCAGCCAAAAGATCCTGGATCGTCATGCATTAATTGCCATGGATCCTGATTTTCATGCCGAATATCTACGCAAACGGAATTGGGAGAAATATGCGATGGATTTTATGGAGGTATACAACCGTGCCTGGGCCGGCCATGCCGGGATGAAGGAACTTCGCAAAGAACAGGTGATGAGCCTGTTCAAAAAAATGATGCCCGTGGTAGAGGAAAAGATCGTTTGGTTCGCCTACCACAAACAAAAACCCATCGCCCTTTTCATGAATCTCCCCGACTTGAATCAGTGGTTCAAACACTTACACGGCAAATTCGGGCTCTGGGAAAAACTCAAATTCCTCTGGATCAAACGAACCCGCCCAAACCCCCGTTTCACCGGAATCGCATTCGGCGTGGTCCCTGAATTCCAAGGCAAGGGGATCGACTCCTATCTGATCAACGAGGCCAAAAAAGTAATTCAGCCATTGAACCGATACGAGTCTTATGAATTGCAATGGATCGGTGAATTCAACCCCAAAATGCTGAACGTGGCCCAGAGCATTGGCGACACCTCCCCCTCCCGTAAACTGATCACCTATCGGTATCTTTTTGACCGCACGCGTCCATTCAATACGCATCCGACCCTCTAACCGCAATCGAGATAACAGAACCGCCACGGTTCGTTATCTTGCACACTCGAACGACTAATGGATAAATTCATTGTTTCCGCCCGAAAGTATCGCCCACAGACCTTTGACTCGGTCGTGGGACAAGCCCATATCACCACTACTTTGCGCAATGCCATCCGGCAGAAACACCTCGCACATGCATTTCTTTTCTGCGGACCAAGAGGGGTGGGTAAAACAACCTGCGCCCGGATCCTCGCAAAAACCATCAACTGCGAAAAAATAACCGCCGAGGGTGAGGCTTGTGATCAATGCACCAACTGTCGCTCCTTCAATGAAGGCAGTTCCCTGAATTATTTTGAATTGGATGCGGCTTCCAATAATTCAGTCGACCAGATCCGTGACCTCACCGAGCAAGTTCGCTTCATGCCTCAGGCTGGAACACACAAAGTTTATGTGATCGATGAGGTTCACATGTTAAGTACAGCCGCGTTCAATGCTTTCCTGAAAACGTTAGAAGAACCCCCTCCCTACGCGATCTTCATTCTGGCTACTACCGAAAAACACAAAATATTACCGACGATCCTGAGCCGTTGTCAGATCTTCGACTTCAAGCGTATCACGTTGCGCGACACGGTCGATCACCTGACTTCTATCTGTAAAAAAGAAGCGATCCCGACTGAAGAAAACACGCTACAACTCATCGCTCAGAAAAGTGAGGGATGCATGCGCGATGCCCTTAGCTTATTGGATAAGATCGTCAGCTTCAGTGGCGGCACCCTGAGCTATGCGCAGACACTTGAACACCTGAACATCCTGGACGCTGACCTGTATTTTCAGCTACTTGAATTTCTCAAGCAGCAACAACTCAGCGAATCTTTACTCCTGTACGACGGCATTCACCAAAAAGGATTTGAAGGCGATCAATTCCTATCCGGATTTGCGGAATTTCTTCGCAACCTACTCGTCAGCCAGGATGAAAAAGCAGCCGGCTTACTCGATGTGGCAGAAGGGTTCAAAGACCGATATCGTTTGGTAGCACCCACATTCTCTGCCGGATACCTGGTCAGTGCCCTGAACCTGATCAACCAGGCCGAGGTCCAATACAGAACCGCTCGTAACAAGCGACTTCAAGTGGAGTTGGCGCTGATCAAACTGGCCTATTTGCAACAGGCACTGGACCTTTCTGCAGGGGAGTCCGGATCAAAAAAAAAAGTAACGGATAGTCCGCTGGCATTCAGGATCCGTCCCATCCGCAGCATAGGCAAACATTCGCCCCCGGCATCTCCACCCAGTAACTTACCGGAAGCGAAACTGATCATCGAAACCGGCAGCGAGCCGCCTCCAATACGGCAAAACCCACCTTCGACTACGCCGGCTACCCCAACGCCTACTCCGGCAAGCACCCCTTCACCCAAGTTAAGTGCACTTAGTAAAATACGGGGACAGTTCGCACAGGCCAAACCCGAATCCACCGATGAGAAAGTGATCGACCTAGAGATCGGCTCGTTAACCGAAGCCTGGTCGGTTTACACGGAAGATTTGCGGGCGAAAAAGAATCCGGCCGTCCCTTCTTTTGAACGGGCCCGGCTGGAATGTGTCGGCAATACCGAATTCAAGGTGATCAGCTTCAATAACATCGAGCAACGCTTTATCGAACAGGAAAGGAACCCGCTCTATGAATTCCTGGTAAGCCGACTTCGGATCCCCTCCATTCAATTCCAGGTTTTCGTGGGGGAACCCGATCCGGCCGAACAACAGAATATCCCGGTTAACCTCTCGAGCCGTGATCAATTCCAAGCCATGTTGGCACAATACCCGCTGGTGGAGACCTTGAAAGAAAAGCTGGGACTAGACCTGGATTACTGATTCATCCCTCCCTTATTCTGCCGTTTTACCTTAATTTCGGGCAAATTTTTTTGACCGATGGCTGAGGTGATTTTGATGCCCCGTTTGAGCGATACGATGACCGAAGGTGTGATTGCCGCCTGGCATAAAAATGTGGGCGATCCCGTTCGCAAAGGCGAATTATTGGCTGAAGTGGAAACAGATAAGGCCACCATGGAGCTGGAAAGCTACAAGGATGGTGTATTACTGCATATCGGTACCCAAAAAGGTGGTAAACTTCAAGTGAATGACCTACTAGCGATCATCGGTCAGGCCGGAGAAGATATCAGTGCCTTGATCTCCGCCCCAAGCGAAGCTCCAACTCAAACTTCAGCCACAAGACCTGCTTCAACAACAGCGATATCTACTCCTACTCCTACTCCAGCAACAGAACCCAACGGTATTGATCTTTCAAAAGTGGAGGAAGTGGTATTGATGCCACGCCTCAGTGATACAATGGAATCTGGGGTGATCGCTGCCTGGCACAAAAAAGTTGGCGATCCTGTTCAAAAAGGAGAGATCCTGGCGGAGATCGAAACCGACAAAGCCACCATGGAATTGGAGAGTTACAAAACAGGAACCCTACTGCATATCGGTGCGCAGGCCGGCGAGAAGATCGATGTGAATGCCTTGCTTTGCATCATCGGTGATGCCGGGAAAGTGGATGTACCTGCGCTCGTGCAAGCGGCGGCATCAACAACTGCACCATCGACTGCTGCCTCACCGGATACTGTTGCAGCCGCTCCTGCGCCCATCAATACGCCCGCTCCGGCTCCGGTTGTTTCTGTACCCGCACCCGTCACGAGTGGTTCGAACCAATCGGATGGACGGATCAAGGCATCCCCATTGGCTAAAAAAATCGCACAAGACAAAGGACTTGATCTTCGAAGTCTGCAAGGCAGTGGTGACGGAGGGCGCATCATCAAAGCGGATATCGATAATTACCAGCCGCAAACAGCTTCGCTGTCCACCGCGCCTACGATGAACTTCACGGAAGGTCATACGGATATTCCCAACTCGCAAATGCGCAATGTGATAGCTAAGCGATTGGGCGAAAGTTTATTCAGTGCACCCCACTTTTACTTGACGATGGAGATCGGCATGGACAATGCCATGTCGGCTCGTACACAGCTGAACGAGGTGAGTCCGGTGAAAGTCAGCTTTAACGATATGGTTGTTAAAGCGGTGGCCTTATCCCTGAAAAAACATCCGGCCATCAATGCTTCCTGGATGGGAGACAAGATCCGTCGATACAGTCATGTACATATCGGTGTGGCTGTTGCGATCGAAGACGGACTCATTGTTCCCGTGATCCGATTCGCTGATCAAAAAACATTGCCTCAGATCGCTGCTGAGTCGAAAGAGCTGGCAGGCAAAGCGAAAGGCAAGAAACTTCAACCCAACGAATTCAGCGGAAACACCTTCACCATCTCCAACTTGGGAATGATGGACATTGAAGAGTTCACAGCCATCATCAACCCGCCCGATAGCTGCATCCTGGCAGTCGGTCGTATCAAAGAAGTGGTGATCCGTCAGGGTAACGGGTTTGGCGTGACCAACGTGATGAAAGTGACCTTGAGTTGTGATCACCGCAGTGTGGATGGTGCCACCGGTGCAGCTTTCTTGCAGTCGGTCAAGAAATACCTGGAGAATCCGCTGCAGATGTTCCTCTAAGTCAGTAGCTGCCTTTGTAACGCAAGCGTACCATTCGGCCATCCATAGTTGATGCCAATAATTCTTTGTCATTTATCACCCGAACCGTATTCACCATCGAGTGGTCGATCTTATAGGACCATTTCACGAGTTGTTTTTTCGGATCTACGGCATACACAACACCATTACGGGTTCCAAAAAACAAGATACCGTCTCGCTCGACCAACATAGAAGGCACATGGTCGTAACCATAGCCTACGTTCATTTTCCATAATACCTCCGGCCGATCGGCACGGGCTGCGTAGGCAACCAGGGTGTCTTGCATACTTTTTCCATAGATCACGTTTGCATCGTTCGACAGCCCGATCGATTCACGTAGGCCGCCATTTTTGGTCCGCCAAAGCGTACTGCCATCTCGAAGGCTGATCGCAGACAAGTATCTGTCTGGGGCCACCACAAACACCACGGAGTCTTTTATCAGCGGCGTGCAGGAGGCCGGAGAAAAGTTTCGAACAGATGACCCATTGTTCCACTTCCAGTTCAGTTGACCGGTTCGAGTGTCGATTGCGTAGAGGTGGCGATCCCAGGCTCCCAAGATCAACTTCCCACCAGCGATCACAGGGGTGCTGACCACCGGACCTTCCAATCCTTTGTAGGTCCATATCCGATCGCCGTTTCTCACGTTCAGCGCATAGATCTCTCCGGCACTACCTCCAATGAAAACAGTATCCCCTTTTATGAGCGGACAGCCCAAGACAGCTGCCGGTGTTTTTTTCTTCCAAAATAATTTTCCGGATCGCCCATCCAAACAATGTATCTCACCATCGGCAGACCCAAACACAATACGGTTGCCACTGGCGGCAGCGGAAGAAAAGATCGCACCTTCGGATGAATAGGTCCACCGGCGAGCACCTGTTTTCAAATCATACGCAACAAATTCACCCACATGATTACCGATCATCACGGATCGCTTTGTATAAAGCGGGCTGGAAAGAATATTGGCTGAAGAAGAAACTGTCCACGCTGCTGAAACCTCCGGATACCTAGTGTTAATGGAATAATCAGGTCTGCGAACCGCCTGTCCAGGTACTCGAACGCCCACTTTGACAGCTGCCCAGCGCCTGGTGGTTGCTTCCAGTGGTTTTCGTTCCTGAAAGAAGATGCTGTCGCGGCGTACCTCCACCCAATTGTATCCTCCGCCGGGTGCTTTTGCACGAAGATTGGATCGACCCATCACGCCTGGTATTCCTTCAAAATCAAATTGCTTGTTGGCATGACCATGCCCGCAGATCGCGATCATGGTATTGCGAGCCCGGAGGCGATCCGTAGCCTCATACCAATTATCGAGACTACTGTCGATGGGATAATGATTCACAAATACGATAGGTGCTTGTGGGTCGATAGCAGAAAGTTCTTTATCCAACCAGTTCACCGCATCACGGGGAATATGACCATCACTCATCCGAACATAGGGCCCCGATGCGCATCCGATAAAATGTATCCCCTTGTGTTCGAAGTGAAATTTATCTGCCCCGAATATTCGGATGAATGATTGTCCGCCTGATTCACTCCAACCGGTATCGTGGTTGCCCGGTATCGGGTACCAGGGGATCTTTAATTGATCTAGTATCGACTTAGCTAAACGGATTTCCTCATCTGTGCCCATTTCAGTGATGTCACCAGTGACCAGCACAAAGTCTAAATCGGTTTGTTGATTGATGTCATTGACCGTACGTCGAAGATCCTCCTCCGGCGAACCGTTGGGAGAGCCTATATGTGTATCGGTAACAAAAGCAAATCGGAATGAGGCTGGCTGTGCTACTACTGAAAAAGAAATGATCAGTAGGCTGATTATGATAAGTGGACGTTGCATACGCACAATTTACAGCATTGCTGAGTACCTTGCGGGGGTGGATTCGAAACAACGACATACCCTGATCCTCGGCGCCTCTCCAAATCCGGAGCGATATAGTTATATCGCGTTGCAAATGCTTAAGCATGCCGGCATACCTATATCCGCGATTGGAGCCCGCCCTGCGATAGTGGAGGATATTCAGATACACACAGGCTGGGATCAACTTTCTGATGAACCGATCGATACGATCACTTTATACATAGGAGCGGATCGACAAAAAGATCAGTACAACAATATATTATCAGCAAAACCCCGGCGCATCATATTTAATCCGGGTACTGAAAACGTCGAACTCGAACAACTTGCACAAGCAGCCGGCATTGAGACCTTACAGGCCTGTACGCTAGTAATGCTAAGGACAAACCTTTATTGATACGGAATTCTACGATTCGCAGTAGAAATCCTACGATTCCAAAACATGAAAATGCCCTCACTGAGGGCATTTTCTCTTTGTATTCTTTGGCATAGGGCCTCCGACCGAGTCATCTTTGACTTGTCCTTTTCGAGAAACCAAAAGCAGTACGGAAACGAACTGCGACCATCCATCCAATATCGATTAACTCTTAAAAGTTAATTATGAAAACCAATCAGATCCTCGTCCTCGGCCTCTTATTACTGGCCACTGCGTTCAATGCAAATGCACAGGACCCCACCATTCCACTCAACGAACCCAACTACAACAAGCCCCGGATCTTCAACACGATGCCTGACCGCATTGAGATCACGCCGGAGAAGTTGAACCAGTTGATCGCCACCCCGAATGGCCAGGCAGCCAACATTCCTTTCAATGCCCAGGCCGGTGAGATCGATGGAGATGTGATCAGCGCCGTGAGCAAATACAATAATACCATCCAGAGTGTAGTGATCCGCTGTGCTGATTTCGATGGAGCTCGTCTGACACTCAGCAAGGTTAACATGCCCGATGGCACAACCAAGTACACCGGTCGTATCATCAGCATCCGCCATGGTGACCTGTATCAACTCATCCAGGAAGACGCCGGCTGGGTGCTTGTTAAGAAAAATTTCTACGACCTCATCAACGAATAACCCCCTACGTGAGAACTAACTAGAGCCCGTTTCTAGTCCTACCCTTTGTTTTTGATCCGTACCCTACCCTTTGTTTTTGATCCGTACCCTACTTTTACCATCCAGAAAAAACCAATCATGAAAAAGACTTTCTTCACCCTGACACTGTTCCTCTTGGGATATGCCCTGAAAGCCCAGGTACCGGTGTTGAATAGCTATCCTTCTGCCAGTGCGGTGATTTTCCTCGACTTTGATGGTCATACCGTAGACGGTACCGGCTGGAACTACAACGGACCCATCTTTTGTGCTCCGTCCGGTATGGACAATACCAAGATCACAAGCGCTTTCAACCGGGTGGCGGAAGATTATCGTCCCTTTAACGTGAACATCACAACGGACTCCACCAAATTCCTGGCAGCACCCATCAACCGCCGTATGCGTGTAGTCATTACAGTTACCTCCAGTTGGTACGGTAATGCAGGAGGGGTTGCTTTTGTTGGTTCCTACACCTGGGGAGATGACACCCCTTGTTTTGTCTTCTCTGCCCTGCTGAATTACAATGAAAAATATGTGGGGGAAGCAGCTTCTCATGAAGCCGGACATACATTAGGACTCTACCACCAGTCTTCTTATGATGGAAACTGCGTAAAGACTTCCGACTACAATGGCGGATTGGGTACCGGCGAGATCGCCTGGGCCCCCATCATGGGTGTGGGCTATTACAAGAATATGTCCCTCTGGCACAATGGCGCCAACCCATACGGCTGTAACAGCATTCAAAACGACCTGACTGTTATTACCACCAATAACGGGTTCACCTTCCGTACCGATGACTACGCCAGCAGCATCACGCAAGCAAGTAGCCTATCCTTCACCAACAACCAGTTTGTTATGAGTGGTGTGGTAGAAACTACTACTGACGTCGATTTTATCCGATTCAGCATGCCCGTAACTGCTCGTTTTCTGCTCGATGCCATCCCTTATAACGTTGGTACCGGCAATAGCGGATCCAATGTGGACCTGCAAGTATCTCTCTACGATAGCCGTAGAAACCTGGTGCGGACTTACAACCCCGGTACGCTACTCAACTCCGTAATCGATACAACCCTGACCAATGGTACATGGTTCCTCATGGTAGAAGGAAAAGGAAATACATTCGCTCCGGATTATGCCAGCTTGGGTTCCTATTCCCTCAGTGCCAGATATTCTGTAGGTGGCGTATTACCGCTCCGTCAACTGGCATTGAAAGGACAGGTCAGCGGCGACCGTCATCAATTCACTTGGCTGATCGATGCGGATGAGGCGGTAACCGAGCAAATTCTTGAAGTCTCTGTAGACGGCCGCAACTTCACCCCTGTTTCCGGTACTCCGGTAGACAGTCGGGCCTATCAATACAAACCCTTCGCCCAGGGCATGTTACAATACCGCATGAAAGTAAGTTTTGACAATGGCGAAACCCACTATTCTAACCTGATCGCACTGAAGAATGAAGCCGGCAACGACCAGCCCAAACTCATCAGTACCATTCTGACAGGCAATAATATTTCTGTGAGCAGTCCCGGTACGTTCGACTACGCCCTCTATGACCTCAACGGAAAGGTCTTGCTGCGTGGCCAACTCAGCACCGGCATGAACAGTCTCCCTGCCGGTAACCTGAACAGCGGCATGTACATGATCCGCTTCAGCAAAGGAGCCGCTCAGTGGACTGAAAAATTGATTCGCCAATAACTGTTTTCTCTGCTCCAAATGGAGCGTTAATCCGTGCCCTTTACTCAAGAGGTTTCCTTAACTTAGGGAAACCTCTTTTTATGTTGTGGCGAACATTCAATGGCGAGCCCCTCGATAAACCCATTTACGAAGCGGTTGAAAACACCCTTCGGCGGGAAACAGATGCCGGACATAAACTAAAAGTTTGCATCGGAACCGATTCACAGGTAAAGGGATCCGAAACGGAATACGCCACGGTGATCGTCTTCCTCCGATCCGGCAGAGGGGGTTTCATGTATATCCACAACGAAAGATCTAACCACGCTCTTGGCATCAAGGAACGGATGTTGACAGAAGTAGCGAAGAGCATCGACATCGCTTATCAATTATGCCCTTTGTTCAATACCTACCAGGTCGATATGGAGGTGCACGCCGATATCAATACCAACCCCCAATTCAAAAGCAATGATGCCTTGCGGGAGGCCATGGGATATATCATGGGAATGGGATTTGCGTTCAAAGCAAAACCAGAAGCATTTGCCAGCAGCAGTTGTGCCAATAAAGCGGTGAACTGATCCGCGAATTATTTTTTGTGCTGACGAAGCCAGGCTCTTCTTCCGGCCCAAACGATCAAGGTGACCATACCTAGGATCAACAGGATCAACCCCGTCTTTTCGGTAGGTTCAGGTTCGCGAAGGTGCTGTTTGGCAGGCCCCACTGCAGCCACACTGTCCTTGAATTTGATGAGCTTGGTGATATCCGAATCAGCGCCTAGAACAGCTTGAGTCGTATCAAGACGTTTGCCCTTGAAACGGGGTTGAGCTGAAACTGTACAGAGAAGTACAGAGAGGATAAGCGTTAAAATGACAGAAAAACGAAACATAGTTCATCGGTTGAGATAGACCTGTTGGGAACCGGACTGTACCATTCGGGCTCTGAGCGACTGCTCATAAGGACCGGTCACAGATTGCGCTCTCCAAAATAAGAGGATCAGGAGCAGATAAGTTAGAAGCAAGTTCATTCTTTCACTGTTTTTGATCCGCATGTAACGAAGGTAATGCACCGATCCGAAAGTTCACGTTCACACTAATGATCCTCATCAGCGGGCCGGATTATCTTGTTTGAATGCCATTACATGGGCCAGTAATTCTTCTCTACCGCTACGATCGACGGCGGAAGTGATCACGTGAGGGGGCGGCTCCTCCCAGGTTGTTGCGAGCGCTGCTAAAAACTCATCCCGATGCCGAAGCGTGGCACCCGGCTTATTCTTATCTGCCTTCGTGAATACCAGCACAAAGGGAACACCCCAATTACCCAGCGCATTGATAAAATCCACATCAATGGTTTGTGGTGTGTGCCGGCTGTCGATCAGAACAAACAAACACTGAAGATTTTCCCGCTTCCGGATGTAGGACTCGATCATATTGCCCCAATTACGACGAGCCTTTTGTGAAACAGAGGCATAACCATAACCCGGTAGATCGACCAAGTACCAATTTTTCTTATCGGAGGAAGTGACTTTGAAATGATTGATGAGTTGCGTTTTGCCGGGGCGGGCAGAAGTCTTTGCCAGTCCGTGTTGCCGGGTGAGCATATTGATCAGGGAGGACTTCCCCACATTGCTTCGGCCGATGAATGCGAATTCGGGCCGGTCGGCGGCTGGACACTGTTTGTGCGTGGCACTACTAATTATATATTCGGCTCGTATGATCTCCATTCGCTCAAAGGTCGGCAAATGTTACCTTTGCGACGCATGAATCATCCCTTGCCGCACGATACCGTTGTTCCCGACCGGAATTCAGCTGAAACCAAAAAGGAGCAAGTGGCCCGCATGTTCGACCGGATTGCGCCCCGATACGATCTGCTTAACCGATTTTTATCTGCTCGGATCGACCTGCACTGGAGAAAAGACGCGCTCCGGGAGATGATTCCCCATGCCCCCAAGCGTATACTGGATGTGGCCACCGGAACAGCCGACTTGGCCCTGCTGGCCGAAAAAATTCTGCATCCCGACTCCATCATAGGTATCGATATCTCTTCCCAAATGCTGAGTGTCGGGCGTGACAAGATCGAAAAGGTAAAAAAGTCGAGCAGCATCCTGCTTGAATCCGGCGATGCAGAAGCAATAAATCATCCTGACGGATCGTTTGATCTGGTGATGGTAGCTTACGGCATCCGAAATTTTCAAGACCTCTCCACCGGTCTAAAAGAAATGTTCCGTGTACTTCGTCCCGGCGGGAAACTGCTGATCCTTGAGTTTTCCCGTCCGAAAAACCCGATCTGGCGAAGCCTCTATCAATTTTACATGAAGCAGTATGTCCCAACCGTAGCCAGCTGGATGGGGCAGGACAAAAAAGCATACTCGTACTTGGATGAATCGGCACGCTTATTCCCGGAACGCACCGATCTGGTAAATATCCTCGAAACGGCCGGCTATCTTGATTGTACCTACAAAACCTATACCGGCGGTATCTGCTCCAGATACCTAGCTACCCGCCCCCTATGATACGAACCGTTTTCATATTGCTGCTGACTTCCGGCTTGTTTCAATCAACTACCCTACACGCACAGGTAGACCGGGTAGAGATGAATCTTTTTGACCACGATAGTAAACCCTATTATTTCGGAATCACACTGGGCGCAAACCTGGCTCGCTTCCATACATCACTTCACCCACGCTTTCTTCAGTACGACAGTGTAATGGTTGCGGAACCGCTGAACAGTGGCGGACTGACACTTGGACTTTCTGCCACCGCACGTCTTTCCGATCGATTTCAATTGCGCTTCAATCCGCAACTGATGTTCATCGAACGCAACATCTTCTACAAACTGAAACAACCGGATATCAACGGGTCAACAGATATCAAAAAAACGGTTGAGTCGGTAATCATGTCTTTCCCGATTCAAGTCAAATTCCAAAGCGACCGAATCGGTAATTTTCGTGTTTATACACTCGCCGGATTCAAAGGGGATATAGACATGGCGAGTAACGCACGTGCCAAGCGAGCTGAGGAACTAGTGAAAATAGAAAAACATGACTTCGGACCGGAATTCGGCATCGGATTCAACTTCTTCTTTGAAAGTTTCATCTTTTCGCCGGAGATCAAGATCAGTAATGGACTCCGCAACATACATGCACGAGACGAAAACCTCAAATTCTCCAATGTATTCGATCGGATCCAGTCCCGCATGATCGTATTCAGCATCCATCTGGAAGGCTGATCAATAATCAACCTCTCTTCGCATCCGATTCCAACGAAGCCCTACACTGAACCAATTTGTCCGCCGATCGATAATTGGGCTCGTCAAGGACCGTTCACTTCGAAAACCAGCCTGCATCTCCAAATAGAGATTTCTAACCCACTCGTAGGTAATCAGCAAGGACGAATACAGAACACGTGTATCTCTTCCCGACCCGATCGAATAGCCGTAATCTCCCATTCGGTAGGGCGGAACATTCGGTAAAAAAATATTGGAACCAAAACTTCTTGCAGTGCTGTCGCGGCCCTGTCGATAAGCGATCGCCTTGGCCTCCATACGCAGACGAGGTAAGGGCTGATAACGAAGAATGCCGATGAACTCAGAAAAATTCGCACCCAAAGGATGCGCGAGTGGCTGGTTATAATGGGTGTAATTGGCCACTGAATCGCGATGAGAGTACGTGAACGGACGAACCCGGTTATATTCCAACTGCAGATCCAAATTCTTCACCGCACCCACATTCATGTAATGTGCTCCTACCTGATAGCCCCATTTATTCGCCCACCACTGGTTGCCACTGCGGATCTCTGAAAGGTTGAATTCATCCAATAGTAATTGACCATACAATTGAACAGATTTATGAGGTTGAATCTTCCAGTCCAATCCGGCCAGTGAATTATCCATGCTCCCGTTCTGATGCTCGACAGAGCGATAGAAGATCACTGGATTTAGATAAGAAAAATCAAAACGATTGGGCCTTCCGAATATCACGCCTTCAAAAAATCCCAACTGCAGCCACCGAGTCACTTGTAGGTCGAGGTGAT
>CANGZN010000004.1 GCA_947458625.1 Chitinophagaceae bacterium | reverse complement strand
TTTGTAATTACCGGCGATACCGGCCTCATGCACATTGCAGCTGCCTTTCACAAACCGATCATTTCTCTTTGGGGTAATACGGTTCCAGCCTTTGGCATGACGCCCTATTATGGAGCCGTAGAAACGGCTCATGTACAATTGGAACACAAAGTTTGGTGTCGTCCCTGCTCCAAGATCGGTTATGAGCGTTGCCCGATCGGGCATTTCTCTTGTATGCAAAAGATTGAACCGGAACAGGTGTTGATCATCGCCCGTCAATGGCTCAATTCGTCTGTTCACTGAGTTCGAGCCAGCGCCATTCTTTTTGTTCGAGGAGTTGGTTGATCTCCGTAAATCGATGGGTGATCTTTTCCAATTCGGCATAAGGCAGTTCGCCACCACCCATCCGCTCGGTCAATTGTACCTTCTCGGCTTGCAATTGCGGGATTTCTTTTTCTAAACCCTCAAACTCCCGCTTCTCTTTGAAACTCAATTGGCGTGGCTTAGCCGGCTCGACTTTCTCAACTTCCTCCACTTTTTCAACTTCCACCAGTCTGATCTCGGGATCTCCTGGTTTTTTTGTCTTTTCGTATTCACGATACTGGGCATAGTTCCCCGGAAAATCTCGGATCACCCCGTCGCCCTCAAAAACAAACAAGTGATCCACTAACCGGTCCATGAAATACCGGTCGTGTGACACGATCAGCAAGCAGCCTGGAAAGTCCATCAGGAACCCTTCCAGTACTGACAGTGTCGGAAGATCCAGATCGTTGGTTGGCTCATCTAGGATCAGGAAGTTGGGATTCTTGAATAGGATGGAGAGTAAGTGCAATCGGCGTTTCTCCCCTCCACTTAATTTGTGAATGTAGGTGTATTGTTTATCCGGGTCGAATAGGAAACGTTGTAGAAATTGAGCAGCGGAAAGTGTACCGCCATTGGCTAATGGAAAATTCTCGGCAATATCTTTTACAAATTCGATTACCCGGAGTTGTTCATCCATGGCCAGCCCCTGTTGGTTGTAATTACCGAAAATCACGGTGTCCCCCACATTGATCTTGCCGCTATCGGATTCCTCCAATCCTTGGATCAGATTTAGGAAAGTGGATTTACCGGCGCCATTTTTTCCGATAATCCCAATTCGTTCGCCGCGTTTAAACGTATAGTCGAATCCTTTTAATAGAATCTTGTCTCCGTAACGTTTGTGTACTTTTTTCAGTTCGAGGATCTTGCCGCCCAGTCGATTCATCTTCATATCCAATTGCACTTGGTCGTCGCTGATCTTTCGTTTGGCCTGTTCCTCTATCTTGTAAAAATTATCTTGTCTGCTTTTGCTTTTGGTGGTACGGGCCTTGGGTTGTTTGCGCATCCACTCCAATTCACTACGGTATTGGTTGCGGGCTTTGTCAATGGTGGCGCTATCGCTTTCAATGCGTGCCGCTTTTCTCTCCAGGTAGTTTTCGTAATCGCCGGTATAGGTGTAGAGGTTGGATCCGTCTAGTTCCCATACTTCATTGCAAACGGAGTCCAGGAAGTACCGATCGTGGGTGACCAGTAACAAGGTGGCTCGATCACGATTCAGAAATTGTTCCAGCCATTCTACCATCTCCACGTCGAGGTGGTTGGTGGGCTCGTCCATGATCAGCAGAATGTCGGGTGGACCGAACGTGATGTCGATCAGGGTTCGGGCTAGGGCTACGCGTTTGCGTTGTCCACCACTCAGGGAGATCACGGTTTGATCGAGGTGATGGATGTTTAGTTTTCCGAGTATCTGCTTGACCTTAGCATCAAAGTCCCAAGCACCCATTTCATCCATTTCGCCAATTACATCTGTCAATGCATCGGTGTCGGCCGATTCACAAGCAGCCTCGTATCGTTTGATGACCTGAATAACAGGATGCTCGTATGCAAAAATGTTATCGAGTACCGACGCCGATTCATTGAACAGGGGTTCTTGTTCAAACAAAATGACTTGAACGTCTTTGTGTACCCAGCATTTTCCGGAATCGGGGGTTTCTTGTCCGGCCAGAATTTTCAACAGCGTGGATTTTCCGCTTCCATTACGGGCAACGAGCGCGATCTTATTTCCTTGTTGGATGTGAAAGCTAAGTCCCTGAAAAAGTGGTTGTATCCCGTAACTCTTCGATAATCCCTCAGCCGATAAATAATGCATCTTGTAAAATTAGCTTAAAAGAATGGGCTTATCGGGCTGAGAGCCAAATAATAACTGCCAGCACAAGGGTGATGAGTCCCATCCATACCGGCCACCATCGTTGCAAGTTTTCAGTTCGTTTTCTATCGGCTAGCCATTTATCGTGGAGTAGGTGTCCGGATCGATTGTGATCAAACCAAGATTTTATCTTCAGATGAATTGAGTGGCTGTCATCATACGACAGGTGTCGACAGGATTCGATCAATAATCGACTGATCTGTTGAGCCGGATCCTTTTCTGTATCAACCTTCCATTCGATTTTATTCCATTCTTCCAGTGAGCGGTGTATATGTTCACGGAGTCCTTGATGGTCCATACGGTATGGATCCAGCGTTGATACGAAACGCTCCAGCTCTATGCATTTCTGGAGTATCAGAAACAGATCCAGCGGTTTTGTCTCCAACGGTTGGTTGCGGTATTGAGCGTACCAACGTTTCTCCATGTAGGCCGTCCTTAATCGAGGGCGGCTGAGCGTTTCATAGGCCAACTGAATGGATCGAAATCGGTCAACTGCTTGAGTGTCCGTGGGATTTAAATCGGGATGAGAGGTGCGGGCCAACTTTCGGTAGGCGATTTTGATCTCCTCCGGACTGGCCGAGGGGGGTAGCCCCAAAATAGCAAAATGATCAACCAGCATGCTGCAAAACTAACCCCATCAATGATGTTTTATCAAAATCATACCTTTAGAATCTACAATTCAACAAACTCCCACCATGTCATCCCGCAGAAAATTCATCACACAAAGCGCACAAGCCACTGCGGCCCTGATCATGGTTCCGGATCTCTTATCAGCCACCCCATCTCGACCGATCGTATCTGCAGGCGAGATCGGATATAAGCAGGATCCCCTCGGCTACTCATATAATTCACTGGAGCCGTCGATCGATTCGTTAACCATGGAGATCCATTACACTAAACACGCAGCGGGCTACACCAAGAATATGACCGATGCTATTTTTGCAGAGAAAGTGGATACCTCCGCCCTGGCTATCACAGAGCTCTTAGCCAAGATCTCTTCCTATTCGACCAAGCTGCGCAACAATGCGGGCGGACATTACAACCATGAGTTGTTTTGGAAGTCTTTACGCGCACCGCACACATTCAATATGCCCGGTGATGCACTGATGAAACGTTTCAAAGAATCTTTCGGTTCTTTTGATGCGTTTCAAACACAATTCTCGGATGCGGCTAAATCCCGTTTTGGGAGTGGCTGGGCCTGGCTGGTCGGAGAGAATGGAAAGTTGAAGGTAGGTTCTACACCTAATCAGGACAATCCGTTGATGGATGTTTCGGATCTGAAAGGGATTCCATTGCTTGGATTGGATGTATGGGAGCATGCCTATTACCTAAAATATCAAAACCGACGAGCGGATTATATCTCTTCTTTTTGGTCGATCATTAACTGGGATCGAGTGAGCGACCGATTCAATCAATGTTAAATACCCTTTCATGAGAAAAGTACTTTCAGCAGTAGCCACCTCTTTCGCACTTGTGGCTGTCTTTATTTCCTGCCAGCGGGAGGTTTCACTTCCGGACGGGCCCACTAACCCCACCGAAACGGTGAACGATAACATCACCGTAACGGCTGGTGTACGAGGTACTATCATCGATGAAGCAGGCCGCCCGGTTTCAGGAGCCTTGGTCACCTGTAGCGGACAAACCCAATCAACGGATCGTTATGGCAATTTTCAATTCAGAAATGTTTCCATCTCAAAGGCTAACGGATCTGTGAAGGTTGTCAAGCAAGGATACTTCACACATTTCAGAAGTTTTGTGAGTACGGCGGGACGGATGCATCAGGTGCGCATCCAACTTCTACCTAAGTCTAACAGTGGCAGTTTTGATGCTGCTGCAGGAGGTACCGTTACATTGCCTAATGGCGCCAAGCTGACTATGCCTGCCAATGCAGTTGCCGATGCAAGTGGTAATCCGTACAGCGGACAGGTACAGGTAGCTATGACCTGGATCGACCCATCAGCTAATAATCTTTCTGAGACCGTGATGGGAGATCTGCGTGGAATCACAACCGGCGGTGGAGAAAGAGGATTGGAAACCTTTGGTATGATCGGTGTGGAATTGAGTAGTCCTTCCGGTCTTCCTCTCAATGTGGCCACCGGAAAAAAAGCAGATCTGAGTTTCCCGATTCCTGCATCGATGAGTGGCACAGCACCTGCCACCATCGATCTATGGTATTTCAATGAATCACGTGCTCGTTGGCTGCAAGAAGGTGCTGCTACGAAGACTGGAAATACGTATCAGGCACAGGTTAGTCATTTTTCCTTCTGGAATTGTGATGCGCCGTTCCCGCTGATCGATCTCTGCATGACCTTACAATCTGCTACTGGTAATCAGGGGTTGAATAATGCGGCTGTTCGGATCCGCCGACCGAATAACTCATACGGTTATGGTCGTACCGATTCAGTTGGAAGACTTTGTGGAAAAGTCCCCAAGAATGAAGCATTGACCTTGCTGGTACTTGATCAATGCGGTAATACTATCTATACACAAAGTATCGGTCCCTTTACAGCCAATACAGATCTGGGTGTAATTCAGGTTAATATCCCTACAGTCAATACATTGACCATCAGTGGCACCCTTACGGATTGTAGCAACAATCCGGTTGCCAGCGGTGCGGTGTTGATCTATACGGGTGGGTCGCATAGTTATACGGTGCCCGTTACCAATGGCACTTTCTCGCAAACCATATTGCGCTGCTCGGGCGGGACCTTGAATTTTTCTGTCTTGGGTGTTGATTACAACTCCCTGCAACAGGGTACTGTGTATAGTGGAAGCGGAACAACTGGTCCGGTGAATGTCGGTACTATACAAGCTTGCGGCACTTCGGCAACACAGTTTGTAGAACTTTTAGTTGATGGCACTCCGTATAATTTCGTTTCTCCGCCTGATCAGATACGGCTGATGGATTCAGCTGTGGTGGCGCCGTTTCAGGCATATATAAATGCAACACGTATCAGCCAGGGTGGCGGCACGACTTCCACATCAGCCGTTAATTTCAGTTTCAATCACAATGCTGCTCCTGCAAGCAATCTCGTATTGAACAATGCCAGTGTGTTCCTTTCACAAACACTCAGTAGTCAGCAGATCGTTACGCCTTCACCTACGATCAATTTGACAGCATACGGTCCGCCTGCAACCGGATTCGTAGAAGGAAACTTCAATGTGGTGATGAATTTCGGAGGTACGAATCGAAACGTGGTTTGCACCTTCAAGGTGCGGCGCTGATGTTGCACCTGCACAAAAAAGGGGAATCTATGATTCCCCTTTTTTTATTTCGTCAAACGATTCAAGACGCATAGCTCTCTACGGGTTCGCAGGTACAAACCAGATTCCGGTCGCCGTGCGTGTTGTTCACCCGCGCGACGGAAGGCCAGAATTTATTCAGCGCTACGTATGGTAGGGGGAAGACGGCCTTCTCGCGATTGTAGCTGTGTTGCCAGTTATCGGTAATCACGACAGCTTGCGTATGTGGTGCATTTTTCAGCGGGTTATCCTTTTTATCCGACAGGCCGATTTCGATAGATCGGATCTCCTCCCGGATCGCTATGAGTGCATCACAGAACCGGTCAAGTTCTGCTTTGTCCTCACTTTCCGTCGGTTCGATCATGATGGTTCCGGCAACCGGAAAACTCATCGTCGGTGCGTGGAATCCATAATCCATCAAACGCTTCGCCACATCTTCGGCCTCCACCTCGGCTGATTTCTTGAATGGACGCAAGTCGACAATGAATTCATGTGCACACCGACCATTGTCGTTTGTGTAAAGGATGTCATAGTGCCCATCCAGGCGTGCACGCATATAATTGGCATTCAGGATCGCGAATTCGGTTGAGGCTTTTACCCCATCAGCTCCCAACATTCGGATATAACCATAGGAGATCAATAAGATCGCTGCTGATCCAAATGGCGCCGCGGATACTGCATAATTTCCGTCGGTGCTGACATGTCCGGGTAAGAATGGAGCCAAATGTGATTTGACACAGATCGGTCCCATACCTGGACCACCACCGCCATGCGGAATGGCAAAGGTCTTGTGCAAGTTCAGGTGACAAACATCCGCTCCAATGAGTCCGGGGGCGGTCAATCCCACCTGTGCATTCATATTCGCACCATCCATATACACCTGTCCGCCGTGCTGATGTACAATATCCGTGATCTCGATCACGGATTCTTCATATACGCCATAGGTGCTTGGATAAGTGATCATGATGCCGGCCAGCTGTCCGCTGTATTGTTCTGCTTTTGCTTTCAGATCGGCCACATCGATATAGCCATTATCTAATGCTTTCACCACCACCACTTTCATGCCGGCCATTACGGCGGAGGCCGGATTGGTTCCGTGTGCGGAAATGGGGATCAGCATCACATCCCGGTGATGATCACCTCTGGAGGCGTGGTAGGAACGGATCGTCAGCAATCCGGCATACTCACCCTGAGCACCACTATTGGGTTGCAAACTGCAGGCATCAAAGGCGGTCACGTCACAGAGGTATTCGGAAAGATCAGCGAGTATCTGTTGGTAGCCTTTTGCCTGTTCTGCCGGAGCAAAAGGATGCAAGCTACTCCAGCCGGGCCAACTCAACGGCATCATCTCTGTAGCCGCATTCAGTTTCATGGTGCAGCTGCCCAGTGAGATCATCGACGTGTTCAACGAGAGGTCCTTATTCTCCAGTGATTTGATATAGCGCATCATCTGACTTTCACTGCGATGGCTGTTGAATACTGGATGCAGCAGGTAGGCCGACTGGCGTTGAAATGCAGCCGTGATGCCGGTTTCTTCATTTGACGGATCGATCGAAAAACCAACCGGGTCGGTTTCGTTTTCAAAACAATTGATGAGGTCGAATAAGTCAGTGACCTGTGTTGTTTCATCGATAGAGATACCGATGTGATCCGCGTTGATGTAACGCAGATTGATCTGCTGTCGCAATGCTTTTTCCCGGATCGACTCGAGCTGCTCAGTCTGAACAGTGATCGTGTCAAAAAAGCCATCAGTCACCACGTTAAAGCCGCGTGTGCTGAGTGCATCGGCTACGATGTGCGTGTAGTGGGCTACACGTAGTGCGATCTTTCTGAGTCCATCCGGACCATGATACACCGCGTACATAGCGGCCATGTTCGCGAGTAAGGCCTGTGCGGTGCAAATGTTAGAGGTGGCCTTTTCACGTTTGATGTGCTGCTCACGAGTCTGCAAAGCCATGCGAAGGGCTCGGTTACCATTTGCATCGATGCTGATTCCAATGATGCGTCCGGGCATGGATCGTTTGAAATCGTCTTTTGTAGCAAAGAAGGCGGCATGCGGACCACCATAACCCAACGGAACACCAAAGCGCTGTGCGGATCCGACGGCTGCATCTGCTCCCAGCTCACCCGGAGGCGTAATCAGGGTAAGGGCCAACAGATCCGTGGCCATGACCACATATCCGCCAATGGCATGTACTTGGTCAATGAAGGATCGATGATCGACGACCGCGCCGAGGTTGTTGGGGTATTGTAGTAATGCACCGAAGTAGGATGCATCGAGTGTTGCATTCTGATAATTGCCTACCACCAGTTCGATCCCAACGGGCAGGGCTCTGGTTTTCAGGATCTCGAGTGTTTGAGGGAATACCTGTTCGTCGACAAAGAATTTGGGTCGGTCGATGTGGTCTTGCTTGTTGAGGCTGTTGAAGAACATGGTCATCGCCTCGGCAGCGGCCGTACCCTCATCCAGCAAGGAGGCGTTGGCGATCGGAAGGGCTGTGAGATCAGACACCATGGTCTGAAAGTTCAGCAGACTTTCCAAACGTCCTTGAGCGATCTCTGCCTGATAGGGGGTGTATTGGGTGTACCATCCCGGATTTTCAAAGATGTTTCGAAGGATCACCGAGGGCGTGATGGTATTGTAATAACCCTGACCGATATAGGTTTTAAACAAGTTATTTTTTTGAGACAGTCCCTGCATGTGTTGCAAGTACTCGTACTCGGTCATAGCCGCCGGCAATTTCAGTGAGCGTTTCATGCGAATGTTGGCCGGAACGGTGTGGTCGATCAGGTCAGACAAACTGCTCTCTCCAATAGTACTTAACATGTCCGTCAGGTCGGAAGGACGAGGGCCGATGTGTCTGGACTGGAATTCGTTGGGTTGGATACCGGAAGATGACATGGTCGTTCTGATTTGAATTTGGCGCAAAGTTACACGGGATGGCCGAGACGATTTGCGGACTAAAGCAAGGTGGGGATAATCCGTGAAATCTGTTTTCTTTGTTGAATGGCTGAACTACCGGCGCATTGGAAACGCCTCGCGGCATCCCGACTTAAAGTATATCGTCAGTTCCTGGACCGGGTTAACCGGAACAAGGCGCTTGCCGTTCTACCCGAGCTGCATGATTCAGCCACCGAAGCCACCGATTGTCTGCAATGTGCCCAGTGTTGTAAAAGCTTCTCTCCTCGGTTCAAGACCCCGGATATCAAACGGATCAGCCGGGTGCTCGGACTTCGGGAAAGTGAATTCATAGAGCAATACCTGAAAGTGGATGAGGAGGGGGACTATGTTACCCGAACCACGCCTTGTCCCATGCTGGGAGACGATAATCGTTGCTCGATCTATGAAGATCGCCCCTCCGATTGCCGACGGTTCCCATACACGGATGAGGATGTGTTGCTTAAACGCAGCCGCATCACCCTGGAAAATGTCAAATTTTGTCCCATCACCTATTGGGTCATGGAGGGGCTAATGGACAAACTGGGTGGGCGTTGATCAGTACTCGAATTTGCGCAGACTGGGCGATCGAAACCAAGTGATCACCACAACGATCAGGGTTACACATCCGCCAAAGATGACGGAGGGGACGGTTCCAAGTGCCCTCGCCGCAAAACCGCTCTCGAATTGGCCCAACTCATTGCTGCTGTTGATGAACAACGAATTCACGCTCGAAACCCGCCCTCGCATGTGGTCGGGGGTGGTCAATTGCAGAATGGTGCCGCGGATCACAACACTCACTCCATCGAACATACCCGCGATCAGTAAGGCTCCAAAAGAGATCCAATAAATATCAGAGAATCCGAATAGGATCACACAAACGCCGAAACCGCCCACCGCGTAAAAAAGACGCTCACCCTGCTTTCGCTTCATAGGGCGAAGGGTCATCAGCACAATGGTAATGATCGATCCGATATCGATAGCGGCATTCAACCATCCGAAACCGATCGGTCCGACCTCCAGGATCCGGTCGGCGAATTCAGGCACCAAGGCCACCACGCCACCGAATAGCACGGCAAACAGATCCAGGCTGAGCGCACCCAGCATGATCTTATTTTGATATACAAATCGGAGTCCTTCCCGAACACTTTGCCAGGCAGATACATCCATCGATTTGGAGAGGATGGGCTTGCGCTCGATCCGCATCAAGAAAAATGCCGAAATCAATACATAGATCAAGATGATGCCATAGGTTTTATTCACGCCGAACCAAGCGATCAGAAATCCGGAGCTGGCATGACCCGTGATGGAGGCGATGAGCCAGGTGGAGGAGCTGATGTTCGCGGCGAGAGGTAGGATGTCTCTCGGAACCAGCTGGGCGATAAGCGCATGGGTCGTGGGACCGGCAAATGCACGTATGATTCCCGTACAAAAAATGATCGCGTAGAAAAGCCAGGGGAGTGTCTTTGAGGTGAATACGTCTATCACCGATGGCGAAGTGATGATGACCATGGCCAATGTACAGGCAGCATATATCAAAACCGAACGCAGGAGTAAGGTTCGTTTATCTGATCGGTCGATCACGTGTCCGGCATAGAGTGCCAGACAAAATACCGGGATGAACTCAGCCAAACCGGCGAGTCCGATCGAGAAAGAGTCTTTCGTGATCTGGAATAATTGGTAGGCAGCCACCGTTCCCAGCATTCGAAGCGCCATGATGAGAAAGAATCGGGCAATGATGAACCGACGGAATTCGATGTGTTGCAGGGGTTGTAGTCCCGGTGAGCCGGCGAACAACTTCATGTGGTAAAGATACTATTCCTGTGGTAGGGTCAGGAAATGTTGTCCGGGTTCGTAGTCTTTCTCTAGTGCCTGCAGCATGAATTCAAAATGTGGCGGGTGCTTCAGAAAGTCAGCATTTGTGACATCGATGATCAGGGTCGGAACCGCTTGATTTTTCAGGTAGTGGCTATACGTATCCTGCAGGTTTTGCAGGTAGCTGTCAGGAATATTCTGCTCGTAGGCGCGGTTGCGGACTTTGATGTTTTGCTGCAGTTTGGCAACAGGTGCATGCAAATAAACGAGCAGGTCGGGTTGGATGAGTTGCTGGTGAATGATGTCGAAAAGCCGTTGATAAAGACGGAACTCATCTGCGGGAAGTGTCACTTTTGCAAACAACAGACACTTGGTAAAAAGATAGTCAGAGATCGTTACTTGCTGGAACAGGTCGGTCTGCTGAATCAGTTCCTTCAATTGCTTGAAACGCTCCGCCATGAAGAACAATTCCACCGGAAACGCATACTGTTCCGGTTTTTCATAAAACTTGGGCAGGAAGGGATTATCGGCAAACTCCTCCAACACCAGCCGGGCATTGTAGTGTCTGCTCAACAGAGTAGCCAGGGTGGTTTTACCGGCACCGATGTTTCCCTCTATGGTGATGAAATGATGCTTCATGTAAGGTCGTTCGGCAGTTGGGGGCGACAAATTACGCCAATTGTTTTGCTTCTTGAGTCAAGAACCGATCACGACAGTAGATGAACCGGCAAGGGGTCGGAACAATTCAATAAAAGCTCCTGAATGGATTGATTTTTTTCCGGATGCAGATAATTCGGGGCTATTTCAGTCAGCGCCGTCAAGGCAAAGCGTCGATTCGGTAATTCCGGATGGGGGATCAACAACTTCTCTGTTTGAACGATCAGATCGTCATAGAGCAAGATGTCGATGTCGATGGTTCGGGGCCCGTAACGCTCTTTTCGTTCACGGCCCAGCTGTCTCTCTATCGAAAGAATGGAATCAAGAAGAAGTGACGGTTCAAGTACTGTTTGAAGCAGCAATGCCTGATTCAGGAATCCGGGTTGGTCCCTACGGCCCCAGGCAGCAGTTTCATAACGGCCGGAAACGGCAAGGACCCGTCCGAGGGTAGCCAGCGACTCGATCGCCTGATTGAAGATCTGGTCGCGATCACCCAGATTGGAACCGAGTAATAAATAGGCCTGATGCATGCGGCAAATATCCGTATTTGACCCTTCGATGCTATGCTCAATTCAGATAGATTTGCAGCAGTCATGTCAAAGACCTCCACTTACAGCCAAACCCGGGCACTGCTGGCGATCACGCGGGCAAGCTTCAAAGCCATTTTTGCCAACCCCAGTGCCATCATTTTCAGTGTACTCTTCCCCATCATATTCATCCTGATCTTCGGGGCTTTCGACAATGGTGGAAATGCCAGTTACCGAATTGCCCTCACGCCGGATTCAGACACCACCAGCGAGTTCTATCAGGGGTTGAAACAGACGCCCGTCGTAAAACTGGTTTCTTACTCGGATACACTTGAACTTAATCAAGAACTTCAAAAAGGAAAACTGACCGCTGTGCTGCAGATCCTGGCAGATAGTGATAGCACACACCGGATCATTGTTCGGTCTACCACAGCCAGTGCCAACACACTTGGATCGTTTGTCCCTGTACTCGATTATATCCGGTTGCGCATTGAGCAGGCGGTTCGCGGGGAGGAGCAATCGACCATTCAAATCGATCCACCGATCGTGACGGAAGTACGTCCATACCGGAAAATCGACTTTATTCTGCCCGGACAGCTCGGGTTCTCGATTCTTTTTTCCACGCTTTTCGGTATCGCTTTCACCTTCTTCGGCTTGCGAGAGCAATTGGTGCTGAAACGTTTTTATGCCACCCCGATCCATCGGTTGAATATATTGCTAGGCATCGGTGCCAGCCGGTTGTCGTTTCAATTGCTTAGTGTAACGGTATTGCTGCTCTTCGGTCATTTCGCGATGGATTTCACTTTACATCAAGGTGCCGTCACCTTTTTTGAGATCATATTCATGACGGTACTGATGTTGTTTTTATTGATGGGCGTAGGCCTCATCTTTAGCAGCGTGGTTAAAACCGACACGTCGATTCCGTTGCTGATCAACTTGTTTGGATTTCCGCAAATGATGCTGTCCGGTACATTCTTTCCGATCGATGTATTTCCCGGTTGGCTACAAAAATTTTGTTACATCCTGCCGCTAACACAGTTCAATGATGCGATCCGTAAACTGGCGTTTGAAGGAGTGCCTATCTGGGGCTGTTGGTCGGAATTGGCCATCTTAAGTGCCTGGATGGTGTTGATCTATATTGTTGCAGCCCGAACCATCAAATGGGAGTGATAGCGATGAGAATACTTAAACTTTTTTTGATCAGTCTTCTCTCGTTCTTTGTTTTGTTGACGATGGTTGGACTTCTTTTCCCCTCGACGGTTAAGGTATCCAGGGCAGTGGATCTTCCGGGTCAACAAAAAGAAGCGTTGATCAAATGGATAAAGGAACCGGACTTTCAGTCCTGTTGGACCGATACAACCGGACAGATGAAGGCGTTTTCTATCCTGAATGACAGCACCCTGATCTGGATCAAGCAAGCAGACCTGGAATTGACCTGGGTTTTTCACGGTGCCGATGGTGCGATAACCCTGCAGGCTCTGGCCGTTGCCCATTTGGGTTGGTTGCCCTGGGATCGTTTTCGATCCTTGCTGATGGAACCCAGATATGGCCCGTGGTTAGAAAATAACTTGACTATCTTTAAGGCTTGTATCGAAAGGGCTCAGCTGGCCGGGGTATCTCCCTGAATGAATCGAAGATTTCGTTTAATTCCCTCATATCCGGTGCGCTTGAGCGGAGAATCCTTGAACATTTTTCTGAATACTTCCTCTGACATTTCATCCCAGTCGTTGGTCGATAAGTTCAGGATTCCGGGTATTGGCGTGAAAGCCGGTTCCTGAGTGGGTTTGCTGAAACGATTCCAAGGGCAAACATCCTGACAAACATCACAGCCGAATAGCCAGCCATCGAATTTGCCTGTCATGTCAGACGGAATGAGTTTTTCTTTCAATTCGATCGTGAAATAAGATATGCATTTATTGCCCGCGATGACTGGTCCGGGTAGGATCGCCTCAGTAGGACAAGCATCGATACAACGCGTACAAGTGCCACAGTGATCAGTGGCAAACGGTTGATCTGGTTCAATTGCCAGATCTGTGATCAAAGTGGCAAGGAAGAAAAAAGAACCCTTTTGCTTATTGATCAGATTTCCATTTTTTCCTACCCACCCCAAGCCGCTGCGTTGAGCCCAGGTGCGTTCCAACACCGGGGCGGAATCCACAAAGCCTCTTCCATTGATAGCACCGATCTCCGTTTCGATCTCATGCATAAATGCGTTGAGTTTGTTGCGGATGACGTGGTGATAATCTACGCCATAAGCATATTTGGAGATTTTCACTTCGGATGGAGTAGTGTGCTGCTCCGGGTAATAATTATAAAGAAGGGTGATCACGGAACGGGCGCCGGGTACCAATTTGGTCGGATCGGTGCGCAGATCGAAATGTCGCTCCATGTACTGCATGCTGCCTTGGTGTCCGGCCAGCAACCATTGTTCCAATCTGCGGGCATCTTCATCGAGTGGCATGGCTTGTGCAATGCCGCAGGCATCGAAGCCCAGTCGTTGCGCCATCGACTTGATCGATCGGTTTCGTTCGGTTAACTGGTTCGGTGTTGGAGCGGTCAGCTGCATGCAGGTCGTTCGCTTATTGACAGCGATTGGTCAATTGTTGCATGATCAGCTGACGGATTTCCTGATGAATATCGGCTCTATCCTCCGTGATTAGATTCTTAACCAACACCAGGCTGGAGTAACCGTTGCAATAATCAACAACAGGCCAAGTGCCAAACAATCCCGGACTGGCGAGTGCATCGGCCAGACCATTTTTTCCTTCAATCACCCAAGCACCGGATGCGTATTGAAATCCCTGCGCGTTCTTGGGTGCATATCGGACAGGCAGGCCTTCGGTCCGGATCTTTCTCAGTTCTTCGATGGATTCCATACTGAGGAATTGAACACCGTTGATCTTTCCATTATTCAACAACATAGTCTGGAAGCGCATGTAGTCATCCGCATTTGAGAGCGCTCCGCCGGAGGGATTTACCGGTCCACCGTTGAGGTTGGTGAATGAAGTTCGTCTCATGCCAAGCGGATTAAGCAGTTTGGTTTTGATCAAGACGTCAAATCGTTTTTTTGTCACCACTTCCAATACGCGGCCGGCGATATTCAGTCCAACCCCGCCATACCAGAAATCAGTGCCCGGATTTGCACGGATCTTTCGAGCAGCTATACTATTGACTTCTTCTTCCAGTGATTCCATTTTTCTTCTCTCAGCCATGTTTTTGAGGATCCGGTCCTCATCGGTGATGCCGGTAGTATGACTCAGGCAATGACGAAGTGTGATGTAGCTTTTGAAATACTTTCCGAATTCAGGGATGTAATTCACGACCGGATCATCCAGACTGATCTTGCCTTCTTCAACGATCTTCATCACCAAGGCTGCCGTCAGCCATTTGCTGCAGCTGGCAATCGGAACTTGTGTTTTTGTATTGAAATCACCCAATTCCCTTTTGAAGATCAGTGAATCCTTGTTCCAGATCAGTACTACGATATCGGTACCTAGTTTTTTTTGTGAGTTGTCGAGCTTGGCAGATAGATCATCCCAGTTGGGCTGGGCATGAAGAGTCTGAAAATCTAGCAGTCCCACGCAGAGAAATATGACGAGCGGACAGATGAATGATCGGAATACTGACATAGTTGCTGAGTTTGAACGATTGGATTGGTGTTTGAGGCCTACTAGCTACAAAAATAGTCTGTTATGAACTTAGGAAACTTTACGATAAAAGCAGCGGAAGCCGTGCAACAAGCACAACAGCTGGCCTTTAATGCTGGATGTCCGACAATTGAAACGGCCCACTTCCTCAAAGCCTTGCTTCAGCAAGAGGATACAACGGTAGGGTACCTGATGAAAAAGAACAATGTGACATTGGGTGTGGTAACATCCAAATTGGATGAATTGATTCAGAAACTCCCAAAGACCTCTGGCGAGGCGGCCCAGCAGATCGGTCGGGATGCCAACCAGGCCGTTCTTCGGGCAGGTGCCGTACTTGCTACCTTCGGCGATGAGTTTGTAACTCCGGAACATCTGTTGCTGGCCATCTTACAGGGCAAGGATACTACCGCAGGTTTGCTGAAGGATGCAGGCTTGAATGAATCAGATCTGATCAAGTCGATCAAAGATTTTCGTAAGGGGGAGAAAGTGACTTCCGCTACCCAACAAACGGAGTTCAACGCATTGAATAAGTATGCGAAGAATTTGAATGAATTGGCCCGGCAGGGCAAGTTGGATCCGGTGATCGGAAGAGATGAGGAAATCCGTCGCACCCTTCATATTCTCTCTCGACGGACCAAGAATAATCCCATTTTGGTAGGCGAGCCGGGTGTGGGAAAAACAGCTATTGCAGAGGGAATTGCACACCGGATCATCAGTGGCGATGTGCCGGAAAATCTAAAGAGCAAAATCATTTATGCCCTCGACATGGGGCAACTCATTGCTGGGGCTAAGTATAAAGGCGAGTTTGAGGAACGTTTGAAGGGTGTTGTTAAGGAGGTTGGCGAAAGTGACGGAAGTATCATCCTGTTCATTGACGAGATACATACATTGGTTGGAGCCGGAGGAGGAGAAGGCGCAATGGATGCTGCGAATATTTTGAAGCCGGCACTCGCACGTGGGGAACTTCGTGCCGTAGGGGCAACTACACTCAATGAGTATCAAAAATATTTTGAAAAAGATAAGGCCCTCGAACGTCGCTTTCAGAAGGTGATGGTGGACGAGCCTACAGTGGAAGATGCGATCTCGATCCTGCGCGGGTTGAAGGATCGGTATGAGACCCATCACCATGTTCGGATCAAGGACGAAGCGATCATTGCAGCCGTGGAGTTGTCGTCACGCTACATCACCGATCGATTCCTACCCGATAAGGCGATCGACCTGATCGATGAAAGTGCCGCCAAGTTGCGATTGGAGATGAATTCCATGCCGGAAGAGTTAGATACACTGGAGAGACAGATACGTCAGTTGGAAATCGAGCGGGAGGCGATCAAGCGCGAGAACGACGAGTCGAAACTAAAAGAATTACAGACAGAGATCGCCAACCTCATCGTGCTGCGTGATACCCTTCGTGCCAAATGGAAAATGGAAAAGGAGCAGGTAGATAATATTCAGCAAGCGAAGCAATCCATTGAATCCCTTCGTCAGCAAGCCGACCGAGCTGAGCGGGAAGGCGATTACGGTAAAGTGGCAGAGATCCGATACGGCAAGATAAAGGAGCAAGAAACACAGATCGAGGTGTTGACCAGTCAACTGGCTCAGTCTGCTGATAAGCGATTGCTCAAAGAAGAGGTCGATGCGGAGGATATTGCGGAAAGCGTAGCTAAATCAACCGGTATTCCGGTTGCTAAAATGTTGCAGAGTGAGCGGGAGAAACTTCTTCACTTGGAGGAACATTTGCATGAGCGCGTGGTCGGACAAGAAGAAGCGATCACAGCCGTGGCCGATGCCATTCGAAGAAGCAGAGCCGGATTGCAAGATCCGAAGCGTCCCATCGGTTCCTTTATTTTTTTGGGAACCACCGGTGTCGGTAAAACAGAACTGGCAAAAGCATTGGCTTCCTACTTGTTCGATGATGAAAGTTTGATGACCCGTATCGATATGAGTGAATACCAGGAAAAGCATACCGTATCCAGACTCGTAGGAGCACCTCCGGGTTATGTAGGGTATGAAGAAGGGGGGCAGCTTACTGAAGCTGTACGACGTAAGCCCTATAGTGTTGTATTGCTGGATGAGATCGAAAAAGCACACCCGGATGTTTGGAATGTGCTTCTGCAAGTACTGGATGATGGAAGACTGACCGACAATAAAGGTCGAGTCGTAAATTTTAAGAACACGATCATCATCATGACCAGTAACCTGGGCAGCCACCTCATCATGGAGGCGTTTGAACAGATCGGAGAACGCACGGTGCAGGAAGTAATGCAGCGAACAAAAGGAGAGGTGATGCATTTGTTACGGCAGACAGTTCGACCGGAATTTTTGAATCGTGTGGATGAGATCATACTGTTTCAGCCATTGCTTAAGTCGGAAATACAGGGCATCGTTCGGATCCAGTTGAAAGGCCTGTCTGAGCTATTGGCCACTTCAGGCATCGACCTGCACTTCAGCGACTATGCGTTGGCCTTTTTGAGCGAACAGGGATTCGACCCGCAGTTTGGAGCCCGACCCCTCAAACGACTCATCCAAAAGGAGATCATCAATCCGCTCAGTAAAAAGATCCTGGCCGGAACGATCGATCGCTCACAGCCCGTATTAGTGGATGTTTTTGACGAGATGGTGGTCTTTCGCAATGAACCCCTGGTGAAAGGGGAAATCTGATTTTCACTTTTTATTATAATTAATTAAACAATTGTTAATCAATAGGATACAACAAAAGACGAAAATCAGTGCCATCCACATTTGGAGGGCTTTCAAAAAAGATTACCTTCAGCGCGAAACCGACAAACAGCTGTTTGTAGTGAACTTTTTTTACGGCTTCGTGTTTTACAAAAAATCCCTTTTTATCTAAAAAGGGTAAACAAAAAATATGGCATTCAAAAAAGACGATATTATAATCATTGAGCCCCGAGAAATTTTCGTGGGTAATAAAGATGCAACTGTAACCTTAATGGAATTCGGCGAGTACGAGAGTGAGGAATGTGCCAAAGTGAACGAGATCGTAAAACAACTGCTGGAAGAGTTCGATGGGAAAATTCGTTTTCAGTTTCGACATTTTCCATTGACTTTGATACATCAGCGTAGCCTGAAGGCCAGTGAATCGGCCGTTGCCGCAGCGCAAGAAGGGAAGTTCTGGGAAATGCACAACGTGCTTTTTCAAAATCGTCGTAACCTAGGAACAACCAGTCTCAAATTACACAGTAAAGAAGCCGGTGTCAAGAACAAGAAATTTCTAGATGACCTGGTGAATGGTGTCTATGGCTGGCAAGTGCAGGATGATCTCAAAGAAGGGATCAATAGAGGAGTGAAAGAGCTCCCCACATTTTTTATCAATGATCAGCTAGTGGCGGGCAAGCCCACTTATGCGAACTTGGCTGCTGCGATCAATGAGGCCTTGAAGAAATCGAAGCCCAAGGCGAAGGCGCCTGCTAAAAAAGCTGCACCTCGACAAAAACAACGAGCTTAATTAGGATCCCGGCCTCGAGCCGGGATTTTTTTTGCCTGCCAGCATCCATATTCAATAAATTGCGGCATGTCGATATCGATATCCGAAATACGTCATCCGTTTTTCCTGGGAATAGGAGGTAGTGGCATGAGTGCGCTGGCCCAATATCTACAAGGAATCGGAAAACAGGTGAGCGGCAGTGATCGATTGTTTGCATCTCCCAGTGAAGTGCGTGAGAAACTGGAGGCTGCCGGCATTCGTTGCTATGCGCAGGATGGTTCAGGATTTTCCAAGGACATCGATGTGGTGATCGTTTCCACGGCCGTAGAGGATACAGTGGAAGAGTACCGGATGGCAAAAGAGCGAGGGATTCCGGTCCTTCACCGTTCAGATCTGTTGGCCTTGATCGCTGCTAGCCGAAAAACGATTGCGGTAGCGGGCACTAGCGGCAAGAGTACGACCAGTGCCATGCTATACAGTATCTTGGAACATGCCGGTCTTGAACCCGGAATCATTAGTGGTGCCGGGCTGACCAAATTGATCCGCAAGGGACTCATCGGCAATGCAGCTGTGGGTGGCGGAGAGTGGCTGATCATTGAGGCCGACGAAAGTGATGGTTCCATCATCCAATATCATCCGGCCATAGGCGTATTATTGAACATCGATAAAGACCATCAGGAACTGGATGAGCTGGTTCGTTTATTCAAGGTGTTTCGGGAGCAGAGCGATGTTTTCATCGTGAATCGAAGTCATTCGTTGAGTGCAGGACTTTCTACTGATCAGCAGCTGGATTTTTCTGCAGACCCTTCATCAGAAGCAGGTTCCGTGGCGATGGACTTTCAGCAATCCGGTATGGAGATCCGTTTTCGAGTGGGTGATGTATGGTTTGAGTTGAATCAGGTCGGTCGGCATAATATGGAGAATGCCTTGGCAGCTGTTGCAGTTGCTCGCACGCTCGGCGTATCGTTGGAAGTGGCTGCGGAAGCATTACGACAGTATGAGGGCATCTATAGAAGACATCAGGTATTGGGTAATAAAAATGGGGTATGGGTGATCGATGATTTTGCGCATAACCCGGCCAAATGTGCTGCGTCGATTCGCGCCTGTCAGCCCATTGCGCCCAAATTGATCGCCTGGTTTCAACCCCATGGGTTCAAGCCCACGCGTTTTTTGCGACCCGATTATGTGCAAGAGATCTCCGCTGCTTTACGTCCGGGAGATGAGATCTGGATGAGTGAGATTTATTTTGCAGGAGGTACGGCTCAGCGTGATATTTCAGCCAACGACCTCGTTGAAGATCTGCGTCAACTGGGCGTGTCTGCATATTTTATTGAAGACCGAAATCATTTCATGGATGCCGTTCGATCACACCTCAATGCAGATACGGTTCTTTTGTTAATGGGCGCGCGGGATCCTTCATTGGAGCAATTTGCCCAGCAGGTATGGAATGCTCTTTAAACGCTTACCCGCCTAGTTTTCGGATGAACAGGTAGGCGATGGTAATTAGCAACAGCAGGATCAGGATGGTCCAAGGCCACCAGATTGGAGTCTCAAAACCGATCCATTTATTTTTTGACCTCTTTTTTTTCAGTCTTCTTTTCAAGTCCTGATTCAGGGAGTACGCGAGTTGTTCCAAACGCTTGGTGTCTGCAGTTTGTTCCATGCCCTCCAGCGCGTCTGCGAGAAATGGATCTTCGAGTGAACGAGCTTCCAGTCGACGAGCTTCTTCGTCACTCATTTGGCCGGAGGTGTAGCGAAGGATCTCCTGCGGGTCTACTCCGTTGCCTTGATCTTGTTTATGTGTAGGACTATCGTTCATTTCTTGCCGCTGTTTTATGGCTCGCCAGGGCGATCCGCAAATTTCTTTTTCCGTTCTGGATATGACTTTTGACCGTTGCAATGCCGTGTCCTGTTTTTTCTGCTATTTGTCGGTAACTCATTTTCTCCAGATAAAATAAAGTTACGCAACGCCGTTGCTCCTCACTCAGCGATTGCAAGGCAATATTCAGGTGGTCGAACTGTTGTTCTTTTTCAGTCCATTGTTCCAGATCGATGGCCGCATCCCCTTCGATGGGTAAGGATTCAGCTTCTAACGGAGTGCCCCATTTTTTCTGATCTCGAAGTTGCATCAGGCATTGGTTCTTGGCGATCTGATAGATCCAGGACTTGAAATAGGTGACTTTATACTTTCCCAGCTCAGTGATCGCTTTCAAAAAAACCTGTTGAACCGTATCGCGTGCGGCTTCCTCATCCTTCAGGTATTTCATCGAAACGGCTAAAAGCATCAGCGTATAGCGTTGCATCAGATGGCCCAGACTGTCCGTGTCCTTTCCGGAATGGAACCGTTCCAGCAGTTCCTCGTCAGACAAGTGTCGATATCGCTCCAGGGGCATAAAATAGGACCTTTGAGTCAGGATGCATCAGGCGCGTAAATTCAACACGTCGGCGTCAACTTTTTTTGACTAACTGAATAAGCCATTGATCCCATTCCAACATCCGGATGGCTGTGTAGATCAGTACGATTGCGAAGATCTGTTTCAATTGGGCTTGTGAGAGTGTCAGCGCCCAACGGCCACCTACATAGGCGCCTGCAATAAATCCAAGAGCCAGGAGTCCTACCACTCGCAAGTCGATCGGTGTTCCTTGTGCTTTGCACTGGGTGTAATAATAAAAGGAGGCAAGGATCACCACCGGCATGGTCAGCACAGCGAGCGATGTTCCTTGTGCCTGGTGTTGGTTGTATTGCAGAAAAATCACAAGGGCGGGTACCATGATGATGCCCCCTCCGATGCCAATAAGGCCACTCATGATCCCGGCTCCCAATCCGATCGCTAGGGCGATCCATATGATCTGTATGTCCATATTTTTTTTCATGTTAGATGGTGATCGAACCGGGTCGCATCATCCACCAGCCAATCCAGGTGAGAAGCAAGCCGGCTCCTACACTTGTCAGCGCATAGATTATGGCGACAGCTCCGCGATCATTTTGAAATAGTGTAATTGTTTCCAACGAAAATGCCGAAAACGTAGTGAAGCCTCCACAGAAACCACTGATCCAGAGCCAGCGTATGACGTCTCCCCGGATCGATTTTTTTTCAAGGTATCCGATCAGCAATCCGATCATCAGACAACCGATGCCATTCACCCAGAATGTGGCCCAGGGGAAATGCTGTCCCTGGAAGGGGAGTAGTCTGCCCATGCCAAAGCGCAATGCGGCGCCCAGTGCCCCACCGATCATGACCCAGAAGAAAGCCGTCATTGGTTGTTTGTCGTTGAATCGGGAGCCTGCTCGAACAGGTATTTAAGATCGACTACCCAATTATTGTCGACCCGGCAAACTCGTAAGGTGTCCGGGTCATTTTTGTAGGAGTTTGAGTAGATGACGATCGTAGTAGAATCATTGAGGTAGGTGACCGGCTGGTGTATACGGATGCTGGCCCCTCGGTATTTCTCCTTGGCAAGCGGATCGAGGTGGTCGAAGGACCTGGCTGTAACCTCCAGGTAGTTCCGGTTCACAGAATCATCGAGCATGTATTGAGATGCTTTCTTGAAGTCATTGGACAGTGCCGCCTGAATAAAATTACGGGCCGCATCGAGGTCGTTTTCAGACTGTGATCCAGTCTTTTTTTCTGAGCAGGCGAGCAGTGTCAGGAGGGGAAGGCATCGTACGATCATTTTCATCACATCAGTATTTTGCCGGACGTTCATCCGGATGGCGGGAAGAATCTCTTTCATGTTCCTGGTTGTATGCACGCAATATCTGTTTGACCAAACGGTGGCGTACTACATCCTCTTCATCCAGTTCTATATGGCCGATCCCATCAATGTTTCGGAGAATGCGCGCGGCGGTAGTCAGACCACTGCGTTGATTCCGAGGTAAGTCTACCTGCGTCATATCGCCCGTGATGATCGCTTTGGCATTGGCACCGATGCGGGTCAGAAACATTTTCAATTGCAGTTCGGTGGCATTCTGAGATTCGTCAAGAATGATAAAGGCATTGTCCAGTGTGCGCCCACGCATATAAGCCAAGGGGGCGATCTCGATGGTACGCGTGGTCATGTAATATCCCAACTTGTCAGCAGGGATCATATCATCCAGCGCATCGTAGAGTGGACGCAGATATGGATCGATCTTTTCTTTCAGATCGCCGGGCAGAAATCCTAAACTCTCGCCCGCCTCTACAGCCGGACGCGTGAGAATGATCTTCTTGACTTGTTTGTTTTTCAAGGCACGCACGGCCAGCGCTACTGCGGTATAGGTTTTACCGGTACCTGCCGGACCGATCGCAAATACAATATCATTGCGCTCCGCCTCCTGAACTAACTTCTTCTGGTTGGCTGTACGGGCGCGAACCGACTTGCCATTCGGACCGAAAACCAACACTTCATTGGGATTCTTTTCCTGAAAGTGGTCGATTGTTTCTGTGTCATCTCCCCCCAAGACCTGCTCAAAATAATTGGCAGGCATGTGGCCGTTTCGTTCCAGGAAACTGACGATCGTATTGATCTTTTCTTTTGCCAGTTCGATCTGGTCAGGCGAGCCACTGAGTTTGAGTTGAGAGCCGCGAGAAAGGATCTTGAGCAGCGGGAATCGTTTTTTGAGCAAGTCGAGTTTTCCGTTATTGACACCCAGAAATTCGATGGGGTTGACGGATTCGAGGTTGATGATGGTGTCAGTCAATTCGAATGGATTTAGGATGAGTGGATGTTTTCGAATGTCCTTCTCAATATTACTGAAAAGAAGCCGCAATTTCCAGCTTTTACTTATGCACAGCTTGTGAATTATGTATACGTCCTGTTAAAGAATCTCGAAAACTACAATTCTTTTCCACCGGCCACATGCAGTTTGCTTTTTTTTGTGTCTATCCCATTCGGAACCTTCACCATGACATCAAGAATTCATCTACTCATATCGCTGTTATTTCTAATGGGGCCGATACTGGCGCAGAATTATCGGGTGAGTGGAAAAGTGGTAGATGCCCGTGGGGAGGGACTGCCGCTGGCCAGTGTCAAGATCAAATCCCTGCAGATCGGTCGCCTCGCAAAGGACGATGGAAGTTTTGAGTTCATGCTGGAGCGGGGGCGCTATGATCTGGTGGTGAGTTTGATCGGTTACAAGACGGCGTTGATCCCCTTTTTTGTTCACGATAAACCGGTGCAAATCACGGTTCCACTAACGTTGAGTGAGCCGGATAATTTGGGAGAAGTGGTGGTTCGAGTCAAACCCCGCGACCGCGCAGAGGAGTTGGTCCGACACCTGATCCGCGAAAAAGAAATGCGAGCCCTCCCCCTGTTTAATTTCTCTCAGCAAGTCTACATCCGTGCGCAGGAAATCGACTCGTCTAAGATCCTGCAAAAAAAATCCGATTCCATTGCGAAGCCGGATCCCTTTGCAGGTTTATCACTCACGGAGGTATTTCTCAAAGTGGATCAGGGGGAAGGAGCCAGGATCAAGGAAGAAAGGTTGGCGGTTAAGCAACAGGGAAGCCGAGAAGGTCTGTTTTACCTGACTACTACCGATGGTCGCTTCAATTTGTTTGAGAATCTCATTCAGGCGCCGGCTCTTTCACAGATCCCATTTGTATCGCCTATCAGCCACAGCGGATTGTTAGCCTATCGGTTCAAGACCCTTCGCATCGATCGATCGCAGCGGCCCAGGGTCTTTACGATATCCGTTCGCCCCCGTGCACTCAGTAACGCTACCATCGAAGGGGAGCTTGTCATTCGCGACAGTACCTTTGAACTCATCAGTGCCCGTTTTGAATTGCCCAAAGCGCATGTTCCGGAGTACGATCGGTTCGAGGTAGAGCAGCAATACGATCGGTTAGGTGACACATTGCCAATACTCAGTAAGCAAACCTTTCGATATGAGACCAAGGTAAAGGGTGGAAAAAGATATGGGGAGACGCTGGCCATGTACTCCGATCAAAAACCTGGTCAGATTTATTCTCGAAAATATTTTGGAGACGAGGTCAGTCGAACCGATCAGCAGGCCTATGAGAAAGACAGTGCGTTTTGGTCAGCCGTGCGAAGCGAACCGCTTTCGGTACAGCAACAGCGTTATCAATGGTACCAAGACAGTCTGCTGAAAATTCGCCAAAGCGATGCGTATTTGGATTCTGTCGATCGTGTATTGAACCGGATCACGTGGTCTAAGATGCTGATCTTCGGACAGATCTTCAATGACCACCGAAAGGAGCGTAGTTGGATCCTGCCACCGATCACGTCCTTGATTCAGCCCATTTCCTTCGGGGGCACTCGGATTCGTTTTGCCGGTGCCTATCGTAAGACCTATCCCAGCCGAAAAAATTTAAATCTCGAAGCAGATCTGAGCTACGGATTTCGCAACCAGGATGTAAATGGTGCGCTCTCCCTGCAGCGCAAATATGATCCGTTTCGGAAAGGGCAATTTGGTATAAAAGCCGGTCGCAATTTTGAATTCATTTATGCGGGAGATGCCTGGGTGAATGTGCTCAAGCGTAGTAACATTTATCTCAATACCGGGTTAGAGGTGAATCATGAGATAGAGATATTCAATGGACTGACCCTGATGAATCAGGTAGAATATGCCTGGAGAAGATCGGTTTCGAATTACAAGGTTAGTAACAATGCGGATTCTATTTTTGGTATTCCCAATGAACCGGCCGTTGATTTTCAGCCTTACAATGCCTTGTACAATGAGGTCAAGTTGTTCTATACACCCAAGCTTCGTTATTTGCGTGAGCCCAGGGAAAAGATCTATCTAGGTTCGAAATACCCAACTTTTTATTTGCATTGGAGGAAGGGGGTTCCGGGATTCATCAACAGCGCAATTGATTTTGATTATTGGGAATTCGGATTGCTGCAAACCATTCAGTGGGGTACGCCCGGGAATACTTCGTATACCATTAAGTCCGGCGAATTCACCAACAAACGAAACCTGCAGGTAATCGATTACCGATTCATGCGTCAGGGAGATCCGTTGTTCTTTCTCAATCCACAGCGGATGTTTCAGGCGCTCGATTCCACTTTTCCGGTATTTGACCGGTATTATCAAGGCAATCTATTACATGAATTCAATGGCGCATTGGTCAATAAGATCCCTTTTCTGAAGAAGCTTCGAATTCAGGAGGTTGCAGGGGGCGGTTTTTTAATTGCTCCCGAAAGAGACTTGCAATATGCGGAGTTGTTCGCTGGAATCGAGCGGATTTTCAAGTGGCCGTTCAATCCGCTGACTCGATTCAAGTTGGGTGTGTACGTGGTGGGTTCTGTTGCCAATCAGTTTAAGAACCCTGTTCAATTCAAGATCGGGCTGACGAGTTGGGATCGATTCCGAAATCGCTGGCGCTGATCACCAGCGGGCCATCAATTTCAGGTTGATCAATCGAGGGGTAAGTCGGTTCGGCAATAGGTACGTAGTATTCGAAAAATCTTTGACCAACAAATAGGAGATGGTATTGGCCCGGTCAACAACATTAAAAAGTTCCAGACTTAAGCGTACTTGTGAAAAGTTCCGCAGTGGAGAATGGCTTCTTTTGGTTGAGGTAGCTTCATCCCACAAGATCGCGCTGAACCCCAGGTCGCAACGGATGTAGGGGTCGATCACAGCGGCATTTCGGAAGCGCACCGATCCTGGAATATTATAGGGCATATTGCTTCCATACAACAGGTTGAGAAATACTTGGATGTTACGGTTGGTGGATAGATAGTCTTGAAAGAATAATCCCATCGTAATACGTCGATCGTTCGGCCTGCGGACCCATCCAACATCGAATCGCATACTGTCCGTCACAACGGGGTCCAAACTAGTTGCATTAATGAATTCGCCTGCTGCATTTTTGTAGCGGTAATAATGATCGTTGAGCAGGTCCTCTTTGGTTTGCATGACGCCCAGGCTGAACCAGCTTTCTGCGTCAGGTACCAATTCTCCATGCAACCTCATCTCCAATCCCGTCGCGTAGGCGTTGGCCATGTTTTCACCGAAATATCGCAGTCGGACATTGTCTACATCATACGGCACTACATCTCGGAGTTGTTTGTAATATGCTTCCGTGGTTAGGCGCATAGGTCTGCCGGCTAGTCCGACAAACTGGTAGTCGACACCCGCCACGGCTTGCCAGCTCTGTTGTGCTTTCAGTTCGGTATTCACGGTACCATCGTAACGACGAAGTTCCCGGTAGAATGGAGGTTGATGGTAGGCGCCTACTGCCAACCGGTATAGCAGGTCTTTTTTTCCTGCCGGTTTGTGACTCGCCTGCATACGAGGAGACAGGATCAGTTGTTTATTCAGGTTGTTGTAATTCCATCGAACTCCTACTTGTAGGGTGGTATTCCCCTTTTTACTGTTCCAGGCCAGTTGATCCTGTATGTACCCGTAAAATCGGTTCACTCGAAGTTTAGCATCTCCGATCAGTAGTTTATTTAATTGAAGGAGATTCGGTTGATAGGGGACTGAATAGCCGGCGGAGTCCTGGAACTCCCACTCAAATAGCTTGTCATCGATCTTCGTACGTTCTACGTTCGCACCCCAGAGGATCCGGTGTCGATTCAGTTCCAAGGAGCCTTTATGTCCGGCATTTAGGTTGGTAAGATCGAGTTCGTTGCGTGCCCAAGTATGGAAAATTCCGGCGCCCAGCGGATTGATGATCAGCCCGTAGGTGCTGTTACGTCTGTCAAAATCGCGCTCTCCGAACAGATAGGCGCCCTGGATGTCGATGCGTTCAGCCTCTTGGTTTGCAAATTGAGATAACATCCATTTCAATTGAAGTTTGCGAGATGGCTGGTGGATCAATGACCATCCGAGCATATTGGTTCGATACGAATCATTCTCCCGTCCGGCGAACGCAATATCTACCCCAATGTTGGCAGAGAAGAGAGGTGAAAATACAGAGGCCGTCAGTTGACTGGATTGCGGTGTCAGTTGAAAACGAGAGGAGGAAAAGTTGCCAAGCAATTCAGTTCTCCATTTTGAGTTGAATGTGTAGGAGATAAGTCCTTGTACATCTCGCGAACTAGGAACATAATTACCGCGCGTGTCTTGTCGACTGAGAACATTTTGATTGTTTCGGTTTCGGGCACCGATCAGATATGCGAATTTATTTTTTCGGTCAACGCCTTCCAGCATCAATCCTTGTTCCAACAGGCTGATATACGCTGATCCACCGGTACGCTTATTTTTTCGCAGATCCGGCTTCGGCGTTCTGTATTGGATATCTAATACACTGCTTAGTTTGTCTCCGTACCGAGCACTGAATCCTCCGTTGTAGAAGCTGAGGTTGCGCACCATTTCGGGATGTATGAAGCTGAGTCCCTCTTGTTGTCCGCTGCGAACCAAGTAGGGGCGGAAGATTTCAAAGTCATTTACATAGATCAGATTCTCCTCGTAACTGCCCCCGCGTACGGAATAGTTGGACGTGAGTTCATTGTTGGATCCGACAAAGATCTTGATCAGGCTTTCCACACCGGTAACTACACTCGGCAGGTTGAGAACAGATTTGGGATTGGGTTTGATGAGTCCGGTTTCTCGTCGGTCCCGATCATCTTCGATGATCACTTCACGAAGCGTGTCTTTGTTGACTAGGAGTCGGATTCGGACGAATTCAGCTTCATTTGGTTGCAGCAAAAAATTTCGTTGTTCGGACTTATAGCCCACAAATGAAAAGCGAAGGGCGATGGCGCGATCGGCGGGCACCGTGATCTTGAATGCACCACTGTCGTTGGTTGTGGCGCTGAGATTTCTTCCCAGTAGTTGCACCGACACGCCGGAAAGGGGCCTTTCTTCCTCATCTACGACGTGGCCGGTGATCTGTGCGTTTCGCGACTGGGTGAATGCGTATGATCCGCAAACGTGAAAAAGGATTATTAAAAGTATGCGCCGCAAGGTATGATTCTTCGTTGCACAATTTACTGAACGGAATTGACCTGCACTCAGCAAGCTTTCAGGGCAGAAATGGTTGCTTTCGGGTCAGCAGATTTAAAAACCGTATTGCCGGCAACGAGCACATGTGCACCGGCTTCGATGAGTGTGGATGCATTATCAAGCGTTACCCCACCATCAATTTCGATCAGTGTGGAAAGTTGAAGGGCATCGATGCGTTTACGCAATTGACGTACTTTTTCCAGGGTATGTGGAATGAATTGTTGTCCGCCGAAACCGGGATTGACACTCATGATGCAAACCAGGTCTGCTTCCTGAAGGATGTCGTTCAAACTGTCTACAGGGGTATGTGGATTGATCGCTACACCGGCTTTGATGCCTAATGAGCGGATCTGTTGCAGGTTGCGGTGCAGGTGACGACAGGCTTCGAGGTGAACGGTAATACCGTTCGCACCAGCGCGATGAAAGGCCTCTACATATTTTTCAGGCTCTTCGATCATCAAGTGAACATCCAGGTATTTGGTCGTAGCTTTTCTGAAGAAGTCGATCAGCATCGGTCCGAAGCTGATGTTGGGAACGAAACGACCATCCATCACATCCAAATGGTACCAGTCGGCCTGGCTCTCATTGAGCATACGACAGTCAGCCTCGAGGTGCAGAAAATTTGCGGAGAGCAGGGAGGGAGCGATCAGCGCCATCGCTTTGGAATTTGTTGCAAGATAGTTTTATTTCAGTTGATCGGCAGCGGCTTTCGCCTCAATGAAACTTTTATCCAGTCCGTATGCCTTCAGGTAATTGAATCGGGCCGATTCCTTGTCCCCCAGTGCCTGTTGACATTTAGCCGTCCAGTAATAAACGGATGCATGATCGGGGGCCACGGCAAGGGCTTTACTCAACACCTCCAGCGATCCTTTGTATACTTTTTGTTCATAGAGCAGGGAGGCTTTTTCAATATAGGCCTCGATGAAATTATAATCTGATTGGATGGCTTTATCGAAAGCTTGGATCGCCGACGTGTAATTTTTTTGTGTACCGTAGTAGATCCCGAGGTAATAATTGGGTAATGGGTCGTGCCCAGTGCTATCAAGTTGGGATATTTCCTCGCACAGAAGGATCGCTTTTTTATTACCGCTGCCGGCATATCGTAAGGCAAGTATCTCCTTTACGGGGCGATAGTTCGGCTCATTTTCGTAAAGTGTTTCGAGTAGGTAGAGCGATTCGGTTTTGTTCCCTTTTTTTTCCAATAGGGATGCGTGTAGTAAGATGAATTCCGGGATCTCAATGCCTGATTGTAGCCATTTCTGTGTGATGTAGAGGGCTGCATCCGTTGAGTCCATCGATTGAAAAGACTCGGCCAACATATATTCTAATGGGAAATCACCGGGGAATTGATTCGTCGCTTGTTTTAAGAAGGAGCATTGCGCTTGTGGTGATTCAAGTGTGTTGGCGAGATATTCTGCCAAAAGGGCGGCGGGCTTGATCGACCAGGCTTTTTCAAAATCGGTACGTGCGGCAGCTGTATGTCCGCCTTGCATCAGTAGTCTGCCGCGTATGAAGTACAGGGAATCGTTTTCGGGGTCATTTTCAATTCGGTCTGTCCATTCAAGAAAAGGCGGCTGTTCGAGTAGTTCGGTAGTGGTGGAGTCTGCCTGGGGACTATTACAGGCCAATGCCGCACAAATGAGGATAAACAAAAAGCCGATTCGCTGCATGCTGTAAAAATACTGTTTGCTTCCCGTTTACCCTTTGAGGGGGGCGATACGGTTGTGGATGATTAATTTTGCGGAACAAGACATATATATGTTTAAACGACAATCAGCTGTTTTCATTGCCACCTGCTTACTGGTAAGCGCCACTTTAATGGTATCGGCTCAGTCCGACGATACACTTCGACTTCCTGAGGAGAAGCATTTTCGGAACATGCGTCAGCTCACCTTCGGGGGTGATAATGCGGAAGCTTATTGGAGTTATGATGGAAAATCCCTGGTATTTCAACGTACCAGCATGAAGGATGGCATCCCTTGTGATCAGATCTATTATGGCAAATTGCCCAAGAAGAAGAATCGTCCCTTTTCTTATCAGTTGGTAAGCACCGGTAAGGGTCGAACCACTTGCGCTTTTTTTACGAAAGACGACAAGCATATCATCTACGCTTCCACGCATTTGGGTTCGGGGGATTGCCCGCCGGTACCAGACCGTGCCAAATACGGCAACAAGTATATCTGGCCTTTGTATCCGTCTTTCGATATTTTCATGTCCGACCTGAAAGGAAATATTGTCAAGCAACTGACGAATGCACCCGGATATGATGCCGAGGCTACGCTTTCTCCCGATGGCAAGTTGATGCTTTATACCAGTGATAAAGACGGTGATATCGAATTGTACATCATGAATCTGGAAACAGGTTCGGAGAAGCGGATCACCTATGATTTAGGATATGATGGAGGTGCCTGGTTTTCGCCGGATGGCAAGAAGATCATTTGGAGGGCTTCCCGTCCGAAATCGGAGGCCGAAGTAAAAGAGTACAAAGACCTACTGGCCGAGCATTTGGTGGCGCCAACCAATATGGAGGTTTGGGTAGCCAATGCCGACGGATCCAATGCCAAACAGATCACGACACTGGGTCAGGCCAATTGGGCTCCATCGTTTATGCCCGACAGTAAGCGGATCATTTTTGCCAGCAATCACGAGTACAAGCGCGGTTTCCCGTTCAATTTATACACGATGAATGGTGACGGATCGAATCTCACAAAGGTTTCTCGTGATAAAGGCTTCGATGCGTTTCCAATGTTTTCACCCAACGGTAAGAAAATCGTATTCTGCAGTAACCGAAATAACGGCGGCACGCGGGATACGAATGTGTTTGTAGCGGATTGGGTGGAGTAGGGGGAGATGAAGGGTGAAGGGTGAAGGGTGGGAGTTTAGAGATGAGGGATGAGAGTTTAGATTGGGAAGTGTTTAACAAATTGGGAATGCTCGGGTCGATATGTTTGACAATCTTTGCGCGACTCAAACCAAACCAATGTCCAAGACCTTCCTGCTTTTCGCTTTTATTCCTTTGTTCTTAGGTTATTCTGCAAATTCACAGTCCGGTAGAAACTTGCCTGGCAGGCTTTCCATTTTTGTTGATTGTTCGAATACCTGGTGCGATATGACTTATATCCGCACGGAGATAAAGGGTGTCGATTTTACATTGGACAATCAGGCAGCGGATGTACACGTGTTAATCACGAGTTTGCCTACCGGTAGTGGAGGCAGTCATTATCAACTTATTTATTACGGGCAGCATGCCTTTGCGGGTATGATGGATACATTGTCGTTTGATGTAGACAGAAATGCCACGGATGTAGAAATTCGCGAATCGTTACTGTTTTATCTGAAGTCGGGCCTGGTTGCTTATGTCGTTCGCACGAAGGATCCGGGGAATCTTTCTATTGAATTCAAAGAGCGAACAGATTCATCCGGGAGGCCGGATACAACGAAAGAAACCAAAGACCCCTGGGATTATTGGATATTTCGGGTAGGTGCGAACGGGAACATCAATGCGGATGCTGTGTATCGGAGTAATCGGTACAGCTCCAATCTTTCAGCGAATCGAACGACAGAGAAGTGGAAGTATGGGTTATTCCTGAACGCATCCCGTAACCAGTCCTCTTTCACCTATGACGATGGGACCGGGGAAGTGGAATTTACGGTTAACAATCATGACCTCTCGTTGTATCACTACTTAGTCGGAAGCATCAATGATCGTTGGAGTTGGGCTTATGATGCTCGGTTCAGTCAAAGTACTTTTTCCAACTATAAGTTACGATCAGAGGTCAGTTTGGGCATAGAATATAATATTTACCCGTACAAAGAGGTGAACAATAATCTGTTCACTATATCCTATGTACTGGCAGCAAAGGATCAACGTTATTACGATTCTACGATCTATGACAAGCTGCAAGAGCGGGTATACACACAGGGGGTTCGGGTGAATATGACCAAAAATCAGAAATGGGGCAATCTGTCAATCGGCCTATTCGGTGAACATTTTTTGAATGATTGGGATTTTTTCAATTTGGGCATCAATGCCTTTACCAATGTTCGGATCACGGGCGGACTTTCCTTTTTTGTGTCTGCTTTTGGAGGAGTTACCCGCGACCAGATCTTTCTGCCCAAGGGGAGTGCCTCTCCGCAAGAAGTTTTGGCCAGGCAGCGACAGTTGGCCTCCGGCTATAATTTTTTCACCAGTTTTGGGATCAATTATCGGTTTGGGTCCAGGTTGAATAATTTCGTGAATCCCCGTTTTGAGGGCGACATGCGGAACATGAACATGTCCTTCTAGTTAATTGGGTCTGTAGGCTGTAGTTGTATATTTGTGATACACCAAAATCACGCCATATGACTACCGGACTTATACATTTACACAGCCTACTGCGTTGGGTTATTTTAATATTGCTACTGGTTAGCATTTACTATTCGTTAGTAAAAAGCGAGAAGATCAAATCAACCGGACTCTGGTTGATGATCACGTCACATGTCATGCTGTTGATCGGCTTGTATCAGACCATCGCCGGTCGCTATGGATGGATGAATGTGCCTGAAGGAACTTCGGTGATGAAGGACGGATTTTATCGATTCTACCTCGTGGAGCATCCGGTGATGATGATCACTAGCGTGGTGTTGATCACCCTAGCACGTCGGAAGGCAAAAGATCTGAATTACCGGTCCGTCAAAACCTTATTACTGATCGCTCTGGTGCTTATCCTTGCAGCCGTTCCCTGGCCTTTCCGCGATGCTGCGATCGCCAGACCTTGGTTCCCCGGAATGTAGAAGGTAGAAAGTAGAACGTTTAAACCTTACACTTTCTACATTCTACCATTTCATCCTTCATCTTTCATCGTCCAACGTTCCCACATGCCTCATTACCATACACTCGGCCAGATCCCACACAAGCGTCACACGCAGTTTCGTAAGCCTGACGGCGGATTGTACAGCGAGCAATTGTTCTCCACGGAGGGATTCAGCAACGATTATTCACTTCTATACCATTGCCATCCACCCACGCAGATCATCAAGACAGAGCCGCAGGTGGATGTATCACCTCAGGTGGCAGAGGAAAAAATGCTGAAACACCGGAGTCTGGAAGGATTCAAGGTGCCGCCGGCTGATGATTATTTGGAGAGTCGGATACCGGTTCTAGTCAATAATGATTGTCACATTGTATTGGCGGCTCCTCGCAAAAGCACCACCGATTATTTTTTCAAGAATACCGATGCAGATGAAATGATATTCGTGCACGAAGGAAGTGGTAAAGTTTGTACGCCGTATGGACAACTGCCATTCTCTTATGGCGATTATATTGTCTTACCTCGCGGCACGATTTACCAGATCCATTTCGATACCCCCGATAATCGGTTATTCATCGTGGAATCCTTTTCTCCGTTGCGCTTTCCAAAGCGGTATTTGAGTAAGTATGGGCAGTTGATGGAGCATTCGCCCTATTGTGAGCGGGATATCCGTCCCCCGCAAGACCTCGAGACCTTCGACCAGGCAGGTGATTTTTTGATCCGTGCCAAAAAGCAGGGTATGTTGTACGGACTTCACTACGGTACGCATCCTTTCGATGTGATCGGGTGGGATGGTTGTTGCTATCCGTATATTTTCTCTATCCACGACTTCGAGCCGATCACCGGACGCGTACACATGCCGCCGCCGATCCACCAAACATTTGAAGCCGAGGCGTTCGTGGTTTGTTCATTCGTTCCACGGATGTATGATTACCATCCGCAGGGTATACCGGCTCCTTACAACCACAGCAATATCGATAGTGATGAAGTATTGTACTATGTGGATGGTGAATTCATGAGCCGCAAACATGTCACAAAGGGGATGATCACCTTGCATCCCGCAGGTATTCCGCATGGCCCCCATCCGGGTGCCGTTGAAAAGAGCATCGGCGCCAAGGAGACCAAGGAATTGGCGGTTATGGTCGACACTTTCCGGCCCTTGAAACTCACCAAGCAGGCTTTAGCAATTGAGAATCAAGACTATGTGATGAGTTGGGCGGAATAGCCAACCACCCAGACCATCGTTGTCTTTCGGACTGATAATCAGGAATTTACCCCCTGATTATTTTTTTTCACGCCTCCCTTCTTTTTTTGGGGTTGCCCCTGTATCTTTGCACCCCCAATTTCATATGTCCAAACAACCCCTGATCAAGCAAGATGGCATCATTCTGGAGGCCCTCTCCAACGCCATGTTTCGTGTAAGGCTGGAAAATGGACATGAGATCTTGGCAACGATCTCCGGTAAAATGCGCATGCACTACATCCGGATCTTGCCAGGTGACAAAGTGGGGGTGGAATTGTCTCCGTACGACTTAACCCGCGGCCGGATCAATTTCCGATATAAATAATTTTAAACGAAGGCGCACAAAAACAGATTATGAAAGTAAGAGCCTCCATCAAAAAGCGCAGTGTCGATTGTAAGATCGTCCGTCGCAAAGGAAAACTGTACATCATCAACAAGAAGAATCCTCGCTTCAAGCAGCGTCAGGGTTGATCTAACATTCATTAAACATCATCAAGTATAAATTATGGCTCGTATCGCCGGCGTTGATTTACCGAAGAACAAAAGAGGTGAGATCGGACTGACCTATATCTATGGTATCGGTCCCTCTACCGCTAAGTACATCCTGGACAAGAACAACATTGACCGCAGTAAGAAAGTGAACCAGTGGAACGATGAGGACCTGAACGCTATCCGTAATACCATTACGGAGGAATTCAAGGTGGAAGGTCAGTTGCGTTCGGAGGTGCAGATGAGCATCAAGCGTTTGCTTGATATCGCTTGCTACCGTGGACTTCGTCACCGTAAGGGACTGCCGGTTCGTGGTCAGCGTACCAAGACCAACAGCCGTACCCGTAAAGGAAAGCGTAAGACAGTTGCCGGTAAAAAGAAGGCAGCTAAGAAATAAGCTTGACGATTCCCGGTCCATGACCGGGAATCGGACTTACCCCCTGAATCTGTTTTTGATCCGGATCGCCTCGTAAGTCGGCGGGAGGAAAGGAAACAGTCCCGGCCCAGCCGGTGAAACCAAACCAGTTGACTACCTAAACAGAAAAAATGGCAAAAGCACAACAACAGCCCAGCGCCAAAGCCGCTGCAAAGAAGCGGGTGGTAAAAGTGGACGCCTATGGCGATGCCCACATCTCAGCCACCTTCAACAACATCATCGTTAGCTTGACCAACAAAACAGGTCAGGTCATTTCTTGGAGCAGCGCCGGTAAAATGGGCTTCCGCGGTTCTAAGAAAAATACACCCTATGCCGCTCAAATGGCTGCAGCAGATGCTGCCAAGACAGCTACTGATGCTGGATTGAAGCGGGTGGATGTATATGTAAAAGGTCCTGGTTCCGGCCGTGAAGGAGCGATCCGCTCACTGTCACAGAACGGAATCGAGATCGTTATGATCAAGGACGTGACGCCCATGCCGCACAACGGCTGCCGTCCGCCTAAGAAACGTCGTGTGTAAACCGAGTGGCTTCGGCCACTCATTGACATAGCCTGTCTGGTTTCATTTCAACAAAGGGCATCCGATTGATTTTTTCAAAGCTTTTTACGGATCGTGGTGCCGGTTTCTAAAAAAGCTTAAATGAACAACTAACATGGCAAGGTACAACGGTCCAAAGACCAAGATCTCCCGCATTTTCGGGGAGCCCATTCTGGGAAATGGAAAATGGCTGGGAAAGAACAGCAATCCTCCCGGTCAGCACGGGGAAAAGCGCAAGCGTAAAACCCTGGGCGAATTCGCGCTGCAATTGCGCGAGAAGCAAAAAGCCAAGTATACCTACGGGGTACTGGAGCGTCAATTCCGTAAAACATTTGAAGAGGCTGCCCGTCGTAAGGGTGCCACTGGTGAGAACCTGATCAAATTGCTCGAGGCTCGTCTCGACAACGCGATCTTCCGCATGGGTAT
>CANGZN010000003.1 GCA_947458625.1 Chitinophagaceae bacterium | reverse complement strand
AGTTCCACCATCCCGTAGCTCAAATGATGTATCCCATCTGCATATGATTTGCCCAGCTTTTTCAAGATGAGGCGAAGCACTTTCATGTGATAATTCTGCTCATCGGCGATCACGTAGATACTTTGATCGTAGTTGAATTCGTCAAATTTTTGTTGAGCTAATCCCAGGTCTTGGGTGATGTAGACAGATGTTCCGTCTTTGCGCAATACCAATTTTTCATCCAGTCCATCTTCGGTCAGATCGATCCAGACACTACCATCCGGTTTTCGAAAGAAAACACCGGAGGTGAGTCCCTCTTCAACAAATTTCTTTCCTAATAAATAGGTTTCGCTTTCGTAATAGGTTTTCTGAAAATCGGCACCGATGCGGTTGTACGTTTGATCGAATCCATCGTATACCCATTCATTCATGGTGCGCCATAAGGAAAGAATATCCGGGTCGCCTTTCTCCCAATCCAATAACATCTGTTGGGTAGCTTTCATGATAGGGGCTTCTTGTTCCGCTTTTTCTTTCGATAAGCCGGTAGATATCAGATCATCCACCTCTTTTTTATAGGCATCGTTGAAACGAACGTAGTAGTGGCCAACGAAATGATCGCCTTTCATGCCGGTGCTGGTTGGCGTCTCGCCATTGCCGAAGCGTTGCCAGGCGATCATGCTCTTGCATATATGGATACCCCTGTCATTCACCACGCAACTCTTGACCAATTCATTTCCGGTTTTTTTCAGGATGGCGGCAATACTCCAACCCAGAAAAATATTTCGCAGATGACCTAGGTGAAGGGGTTTGTTCGTGTTCGGTGAGGAATATTCAACCATGATCCGTTCAGCTCGTTCCACACTGGGAACGGTGTTCATTGCTTTACACTGAAGGTTGAAACGCTCGGCCCATTTACTGTCTTGTATGGAAAGGTTCAGAAAACCCTTTACTACTTGAAAACCGGAGAATAGACCTGGAAATCGTTCGATCAATACTGATCCGAGTGATTGCCCGATCTGGTCTGGTGATTTACCCAGGGACTTTGCCAGGCCAAAAAGTACCAGGGTAAGGTCACCTTCGAACTCCGGTTTGGTTTGGTTGATGACCAATGAGTCCGATTCCCCGTTCCAGGCGAATTCACTTGCCAAAACGGTGCTAATAGCTTGCTTTACTTCCTGGGTGATCGGGTTAAGGTGCATGAGCGCGAATTTACGAAGCGATTTGGCATTTGTTGGCTCATTCAATTACTTTGCCAGCATGCGAAAGCGGATGCATCATATTCGGGACTGGATCCTTCCGGTGATAGATTTTTTCTATCCACCCTTCCGTAAGATATTTTCACGGCAAATGTTTCGTTACGCCGCGAGCGGTGGTGGCAATGTTGTGTTAGGCTTCTTGGTCTACTCGCTGAGCTTCGAGTATCTCTTCAATGGAAAGCTGTGGGAATTGGGTAGTAATGCAATCAAACCCCATTCAGCCGCCCTGTTTCTTTCCTTTTGCGTAACCTTTCCCATCGGATTTTTCATGTCCAAATACGTTGTCTTTTCCGACTCTAGGTTAAAAGGACGCGTACAACTGTTTCGTTATTTTTTAATCTGTCAGTTCAACCTCTTTTTGAACTGGATATTGTTGAAAATAGGAGTGGAGTCGCTTGGTATTCATGCCTTGCCTGCCCAATTATTGACGATCGTGATCGTGGTTATGGTGAGTTACCTCGCTCAACGCTACTTTTCGTTCCGTTCTGTTCCGATCAAAGACTGAACTTTGACAGGTCGGCTTTACATTCCATTTTTCCTTGCAAATTGAATCTCATGTTAAGTCCATCACGACGGACTTCCAGGCCTTGCCAACCAATATGATTCAATTCGCCCCGGCAGGAGATCGGACCGTTTTCGATATTGTTCAAGTGCTGTTCGATGGATTGGCGTTTATCCTCCAGCATGCTGGCTACGTCAAAATTAATTTTTTGCTCCAGCCATTTGCGGATCGGCTTATCGAACCAATCTGCTGCCTTACCGAGTATTCGGTGACGTGTAGATAGGTCAAAATCAATTTCTCGCAGCTGGATCTTCCCGGCGGTTGAATCCCAGGTTGGTACACCAGACAGGTCCAGTTTGCCGGCGTATTTCCCAGAAAGGAATAGCCGGCATTGCAATCCTTGAGCATCAGTACCGGTCAGCTGCAAGGAGTCGATCTTGATATTTTTTCGAAACGGACCCTTTTGCGGTTTTATATCAACCGGCAGGAAACTTCGGTTAAGTATTTGACTCAAGGAGTCAAAATCCAGTTCAACGCCCAACCGGATTTGAAATCCATCTGTTTTGTGAGGGCTATCCCAGTCTGCGGGAACTTGGGTCAGATACGCCTGTGGAACACGGCTGACTACCACGGGCCGAGCGCGAAGTCCAACTGAAAGATCGATGCTGTCGCCCTGCGCCACCAGCCGGTTTACACGAAACCCAAGCGGACGGATCATAAGCCATCCGTACAGCCCCAACGAAATGGGTTGATTCATGCGTGACCAATAGGAAATAATATGCGATCTCAGATCGATCCGACCGTATTGCTTTTCTATGGATTGTTTGGAGGAGAGCATTTCCGCCTCTAGACCCTGCATGACATTATCCGTGATGTCTTGCTCCCAAAAACACACTTTGCAGGCATCTGTCGGTTTAGGTTTTTGAGGGTTGATTTGCAGCTTGATCAGATAGTTGGGTTGGATTGATAGGGAACTCATAAAGTTCACTTCTACTTTTCTGGGGGTTTCTCCGAAACCACAGCGACAGGGAGGTGTCCACGGGCTGATAACCACACCACTCACACAAGCCCTTGTTGATCCCTCAATTTGATAATTACCGGTAAAACCAAGTTCCAGTGTCTGCCCTTGGGCTCGAAGCCTTAAGGGGCCACGAGTAAACTTATATCGATATCGGACACCACAGTTGGGCTGTTCCCACCCATCCGGATAACCGGTAGAAGTAAAAGTGGTGTCAACAGATCGCTCAGCTAAATTGAAAAGGGGCCGCAGACCGATCCGCATGGGCAGGTTGATTTCAGAATCGTGCTGGTCAGCAGCTTGTGACCATGTCCGGTAACCGATCAGTTGCAGTAAAACCAAAAGAGGGATCCACTTTGATAACATCCCTCAAAGCTAGTTCGTTCATACGGACCGTTGGGCAGGTTGACAAATTGCCCGGTTTTAACCGCATGAGGAACAACTTGTCGGGCTTTTGTGCTTGATTTGGCCCATTACTGACATTTTTTCATCCGCCCGACTCCCGGCATGGCGATTGCCTGATTCAGCCTGTAAAAATTCAAAATCATGGGAAAAATTATCGGAATTGACCTGGGTACCACCAATAGCTGTGTTTCTGTCATGGAAGGAAACGAGCCGGTGGTCATCGCCAACGATGAAGGTCGTCGTACTACCCCCTCAGTGGTTGCCTTTCTGAAGAATGGTGAACGAAAAGTGGGTGATCCGGCTAAACGTCAGGCCATTACCAATCCGCAGAATACGATCGCTTCCGTAAAGCGTTTCATGGGTCGTCGCTTTGATGAAGTAACCGAGGAGATCAGCCACTGGAGCTACAAGGTTGCTCAGGGTGATAACAACACAGTTCGCATCGATATCGACGGACGCCTCTATACGCCGCAGGAGATTTCTGCTATGGTGTTACAAAAAATGAAGAAAACCGCTGAAGATTATCTGGGTCAGGAAGTGACCGAAGCGGTGATCACCGTACCTGCCTATTTTAACGATGCACAGCGTCAGGCAACCAAAGAAGCCGGCGAGATCGCGGGACTAACCGTTCGTCGGATCGTAAATGAGCCGACAGCTGCTGCGTTGGCCTATGGCCTGGATAAAGCCAAAAACGATCAAAAGATCGCTGTTTTTGACTTGGGTGGCGGAACCTTCGACATCTCTGTACTCGAGCTGGGTGACGGTGTGTTTGAAGTGAAGTCGACCAACGGTGATACCCACCTCGGTGGGGATGATTTCGATAAAGTAGTGATGGATTGGCTTGCGGAGGAATTCAAAAGTGATGAGTCGATCGATTTGCGCAAGGACCCTATGGCCCTACAACGTCTGAAAGAAGCCGCTGAAAAAGCCAAGATCGAATTGTCCTCTTCCTCAGAAACGGAGATCAATCTTCCTTACATAACGGCAGTTGACGGTGTTCCCAAACACCTGGTGAAAAAACTCAGCCGTGCCAAGTTTGAGCAACTGGCAGACACACTGTTCGCCCGCTGCCTGAAACCTTGTGAGGCCGCTTTGAAGGATGCCGGACTCCCCGCCTCGCAGATCGATGAGATCATTCTGGTTGGAGGATCTACCCGTATCCCCAAGGTGCAGGAGATCGTTGAGAAGTTCTTTGGTAAAAAACCCAACCGGGGTGTGAATCCCGATGAGGTGGTTGCTATTGGCGCCGGTATTCAGGGCGCAGTACTCTCAGGTGAAGTGAAAGATGTATTGCTCTTGGATGTAACACCGCTTTCTCTCGGAATTGAGACCATGGGCGGTGTGATGACAACGCTGATCCCTTCAAATACCACAATTCCAACCAAAAAGTCGGAAGTCTTTTCGACCGCTAGCGACAATCAACCCGGGGTACAGATCCATGTGTTGCAAGGCGAGCGCACTATGTCTAAGGACAATAAGAGCTTGGGAATTTTCAATCTTGATGGCATTCCGCCCGCACCAAGAGGAGTGCCCCAGATCGAGGTTATTTTCGATATCGATGCAAATGGCATTTTGCATGTCACGGCTAAAGACAAAGGCACCGGCAAGGAGCAAAAGATCCACATCGAAGCGGGTTCAGGCCTCAGCAAAGAAGAAGTGGAGCGCATGAAGGCTGAAGCGAAAGCCAACGAGTCCTTCGACAAAGCAGAAAAGGAAAAGATTGAAAAGCTCAATCAGGCAGATAGTCTGGTATTCCAAACAGAAAAACAGCTCAAGGAATACGGCGACAAGATCCCGGCCGATAAAAAAGCTGCCATTGAAACTGCCGCAGCTCAGTTGAAGGCCGCTCATGAATCAAAAGATATCGCGGCCATCGATGCGGCCATGGCCACGCTGAACACGGCCTGGACAGCTGCCAGCGAGGATATGTATAAAGCCACTCAAGGCGCTGGTGGACCTGAAGCACATGCCGATGGTGCAGCTGGTGGATCAGCGGCTACGGATGACGTCACAGATGTCCCGTACGAAGAGGTTAAATAACCGATCGGATCGAGTTGAGAGTCCCCCTGCTAAAAGCACGGGGACTTTTTTATGCCCTCATGCTTGCAAAAAAGATATTTTTGCACCTTCTCTCTCCTAAAATTCGCATACATGACGAACTCTTATTTCGACCTGGTCAAACAAACTTTCAATTTCCCCCAAGAGGGAATCGAAGTGGAAGATGGGAATCTGATCTTCAACGGCCTAGACCTGAAAGAACTGATCGCCAAGCATGGCACGCCCTTGAAGCTAACCTACCTGCCCAAGATCGGTATGCAGATAAAAAAGGCGAAACAAATGTTTGCGGCCGCATTCAAGCGACATAAATACGAGGGCAAGTACTTCTATTGCTATTGCACCAAAAGCTCTCATTTCAGTTTCGTAGTGGAGGAGGCACTTAAAAATGAGGTACACCTGGAGACATCCTACGCCTACGATATTGAGATCATCAAAAAACTCTATTCAAAAAAGAAGATCAATAAAGACATTCATATCATTTGCAACGGGTTCAAACAAAAAGGCTATACCCGACGGATCGCCAACCTGCTCAACAGTGGTTTTCACAATGTTATTCCGGTGCTTGACAACAAGGAAGAGTTGAAAGACTATGCTCAATCCGTCAAAGTTCCTTTTAAGTTGGGTATTCGCGTGGCCGCAGAGGAAGAGCCGAACTTTCCTTTTTATACCTCACGGCTGGGTTTTCGGGCAAAGGACATTTTGGAGTTTTATGTAGATCGAATTGAAGGGTATGAGTCCAAGTTTCAGCTAAAGATGCTTCACATCTTTCTGAATAAAGGAATCAAGGACGATATCTATTACTGGAGCGAATTGAATAAAGTTGTCAATCTCTATTGCCAACTCAAAAAGATCTGTCCGGAACTGGATTCGATCAATATCGGTGGCGGATTTCCGATCAAGCATAACCTTGGTTTTGAATACGATTATCAATTCATGATCAATGAGATTACTCGAAACATAAAAGTAGCTTGTAAGAAGGCAAAGGTGCCAATGCCGAATATTTTTACCGAGTTCGGCAGTTACACCGTAGGGGAGAGTATGGCGCATATCTACAGTGTGATCGCAGAGAAAGTGCAAAATGACCGCGAAACCTGGTACATGATTGATTCATCTTTCATAACCACCTTGCCTGATACCTGGGGGATCGGTGAAAAGTTTCTCATGTTGCCGGTGAATAAGTGGAATTCAGAATATCAGCGTGTTGTTCTGGGCGGCATCACCTGCGACAGTCATGACTATTACGATTCGGAGGAACATATCAATGAGGTATTTCTTCCAAAGACTAATGACGGTGTGGAGCCGCTCTATGTGGGGTTCTTTCATACCGGAGCCTACCAAGATCAGATCAGTGGATATGGAGGGATCAAACATTGCTTGATCCCGTCTCCCAAACACGTGATCGTCGGTTATGATCGAAACGGAAAATTGGTCGATTGGGTTTATGCTAAGCAACAAACGGCTCAAAGCATGCTGAAAATTTTGGGTTATCAATAATATATTCATGCGTATCTCCCTATTGTTTATCACATTCTTTTATTCTGTTTCCTTGTGCGCTCAGACACCAGCCGACTCCGTTCAGCAGGTTATAACGGATTTCTTTTTGGGGATGAAGACGGCTGATACAGCTCGTATGCGTGCAGCGCTTAGTCCCTCTGTACACTTCGAAGGCACACAGCCACGTCCGGATTCGGAGCCTACATTGGTGCAGGAATCAATATCAACTTTTTTCGTCTCGGTTGCCCGCACGCCGGCCGGGATGTTGGATGAGCGCATTCGATTTGAGGTAGTAAAAGTGGATGGTCCGCTGGCCATTGTTTGGACGCCCTATGAATTTTATTATAACGGTCGCTATAGTCACTGCGGCGTGAATTCCTTTCAATTGGTTCGTTTGAACGGTAAGTGGATGATCCAGTACCTGATCGATACCCGGCGTAAAAATTGCAAGTAGCTCAAAATCTTATTGACATGAGATCTATTGTACTTCTGGCTGTCTGTTTCTTATTTACCACACTCATATCCGCACAAACTTCCGTCACCTTACAATTGCCCGAAGGTTTTGGTGCCAAGCAAGTGGCGGCCGATTGGGGACGAGTCAGGCACATTGCCGTGAATCAAAACGGTGATCTCTACATGAAACTTGACCGTCTCAAACAAGGTTATGGGATCGTACGGTTGCGTGACAAGGATCGGGATGGTTTGTATGACGACACCTTGCTTTTCGGGGACTACACAGGTACGGGCATCGCACTTGGGAATGGATTTCTCTATGCTTCATCTAATAAGGCTGTTTTCCGGTATGCATTGGATAAAGACATGGATCTGGTTGATCCGACGAAACCGGAGCGGATCGTACACGGACTGATCGATAAAGGCCAACACGGTTCAAAATCCATCACCCTAGACAATCAGGGTTATGTATACGTGAACATCGGGGCCCCCTCCAATGTATGTCAGGTAAAAGATCGAATGCTAGGCTCTCCCGGTATGATGCCTTGTCCCTTACTCGATTCTGCCGGCGGAATCTGGCGATTCAGGACCGATAAGACGGATCAATCTTATAGAGAGGGCATGCGATACGCTACCGGATTACGCAATGTGGTTGGGTTGGACTGGAATCCGTTCGTAAATGATCTATTTGTAACGGTGCATGGTCGGGATATGCTTCATCAACATTATCCCGAAATCTATGATGCCAAACTGGGTGCTGAGATGCCCGCTGAAACGTTTTATCGAATTCCGAAAGGAGCTGATGGTGGTTGGCCATATGTGTACTGGGATCATCTACAAAAAAAGAAAATACTCTCTCCGGAATATGGTGGTGATGGGAAAAAACAGGGCGCTCCGGGGGCGATCGAACCGTTGATGGGCTTTCCTGGGCATTTGGCTCCTAATGCGCTACTTTTTTATCGGGGCGATCGGTTCCCTAAAAAATATCGGGAAGGTGCTTTTGTTGCCTTTCACGGAAGCTGGAACAGAAGTCCGGAAGTACAGGAAGGTTTTTACGTAGTCTTTATACCCTTGAAAGACGGAAAACCGGTGGGCGATTGGGAAGTGTTTGCAGATGGTTTCACCGGAAAAGGAAAGGTAGCTAATCCTCGAGATGCCATGCATCGTCCGTGCGGACTCGCTATGGGGCCGGATGGGTCGATCTATGTCTCCGACGATGCCAAGGGGATGGTCTGGAAGATCGATTACAAGGGAAAATGAACATGACCAGCTTACATATCGCCGTTTTGACCGGATTTTTCCTTCTTTCCTCGAGTGTAAGCTCCCAGGGGCTGAACAGTGCTACCGCCAAAAGGGGTCGGATACTTTATGAAAAGCACTGCGCTTCTTGTCATCAGCTAGATGGCAATGGTGTGCCCCGGCTCATACCGCCACTCACCGGTACCGATTTTGTAAGCGGGGACAAGTCTAGGCTGATCCGTATCCTGCTGGAAGGATTGAATGAGCGAATCGTGGTACAAGAGGAGGAGTATTATAGCCCAATGGCTTCTTTCAAGCATTTGACTGACCAGCAGATCGCTGATGTTCTAAGCTATATACGAGCCAGTTTTGGGCCTAAGGCATCTGTTGTTAAAGCGCCGGAGGTGGGCGCACAACGGAAGAAGTTTCAATAAAAAAAGCCCTCCGTGGATACGGCGGGCTTTAACCAAAACCAACTGCTATATGAGAAAGAGATCGTTTGTTTCTTTTAATCAGATGGTTTCTTAATGAATGAGGTTGCAATACGGTGGCAACGTTTTTCTAAAAGATTTGTGAAAGGCATTTTAGCCGATCAATTTTCATCCTTTTCATGGCCTGTTTTTGAATTACCTTTGCAAAAATTAAAGACTATGTATCCTCCTGAGATCGTCATACCCATGAAAGAAGAGCTGACCGAAAGGGGCTTTGCCGAATTGCTGACACCTGCCGAAGTAGACGCCCAGTTGTCCAAAGAGGGCACCACACTTGTGATGGTTAATTCCGTTTGCGGTTGTTCTGCCGGTACGGCTCGTCCGGGAGTACTCGATGCCGTAAGTGGTATGGGTAAAAAACCGGATTTTCTCACCACTTCATTTGCCGGTTTTGATATCGATGCTGTCAAAGCGGTCAGGGAACACATCAAACCTTACCCGCCATCTTCACCGGCCATTGCCCTGTTCAAGAACGGACAATTGGTGCACTACATTGAGCGTCATCAGATCGAAGGCCGATCGGCAGCTATGATCTCCGAAAACCTGCGGGGTGCCTTTGAAGCCTACTGCTGATCGAAACCGCTTTCGTACCTTACCGACTCATGTATCCAAACTTATACTACGCATTCAAAGACCTTTTCGGTCTGGAGGTTCCGTTCTTACGGTTCGTCAATACGTTCGGTTTTTTTGTGGCCTTAGCTTTCTTATCTGCTGCTTGGGTTTTGTCGAGAGAATTAGCCCGAAAAAGCAAAGGAGGGTTATTTGTCCCAACCGAAACGGAGATCGTGATCGGCGAGCCGGCCTCTTGGGTGGAATTGCTTAGCAATTTCGGTCTTGGCTTTTTATTTGGATATAAGCTGTTGGCATTGTTCTTCTTGCCGGATGAACTGACTGCCGACCCACAAGCCTTTCTATTCTCAACAGATGGTAACCCGTTACTTGGGCTTGTAGTTGGATTCCTGTTTGTTTACCTGAAATGGCGCGAAAAAAATCAACGGAAGCTGGATAAACCGGAGCGCCGAACCATCCGTATCTGGCCGCAGGACAGGGTGGGAGAGATCACTATGCTGGCTTTGATCTTTGGATTGCTGGGAGCTAAGATCTTCTCCATTTTTGAGGAGTGGGAGAGTTTTACTCAAGATCCACTTGGGACCTTCTTCTCTCCGGCCGGACTAACCATGTACGGCGGGTTGATCTGTGCGGCACTGGCGATCTGGTTCTATGCCAAAAAAAATCAGATTTCCTTTCACCACCTGAATGATGCCACAGCCCCTGGACTGATGTTGGCATATGGGGTAGGTCGATTGGGTTGCCATTTTGCCGGCGATGGCGACTGGGGCATACCCAGTGATCTGAGTAAGAAACCCGCTTTTCTGCCGGATTGGGCATGGTCATACTCTTATCCTCATAACGTCCTAAAAATGGATACACCTATCAATGGGTGTGAGGCCGACCAATGGGGAGATTATTGCTATCAGTTGGGGCAGGCGGCTTATCCAACCCCACTATATGAGGCGATTACCTGTATGTTACTTTTCGGTATCCTTTGGCTACTTCGGAAGAAGATCCGGATACCCGGGCGAATATTTGCTTTATACTTGATATTTAATGGTTTAGAGCGGTTTTTTGTGGAAAAGATACGGGTGAATAGTAGACTTGATCTATTCGGTTTTCATCCGACTCAGGCGGAGGTAATCTCCACCTCACTTTTCTTGTCGGGTGCCCTGCTTTGGTTTTGGTTAGGACGCCGCAAACAGTGATGCTTTTTTTTGTTAATTTTGCACCTGAGCCTCAATTGTTTATTTTTTGAAGCTCATGCAACGTTCTGACAACTTTTAGGGTCAGTTTACGTTGAGAGTCTAACCCCACATCGATCCATGCGCCAGTTAAAAATTGCTACCCAGATTACCAACCGCGATTCACAAGCGGTTGAGAAGTATTTACAAGAGATTTCAAAGATCTCCATGATCACGCCCGAGGAAGAGACAACTCTTGCTCAGCGGATCAAAATGGCTCATCACAATCCCGTTGATTCACAGCGTGCACTCGATAAGCTGGTACAGGCGAACCTTCGTTTCGTCGTATCGGTTGCCAAGCAATACCAGCACCAAGGTCTATCCCTCAGTGATCTGATCAATGAGGGAAATCTCGGTTTGATCAAGGCGGCTCAGCGTTTTGATGAAACCAAGGGATTCAAATTCATTTCATACGCCGTCTGGTGGATCCGTCAGTCAATCCTTCAGGCGTTGGCAGAGCAGGGTCGTTTGGTACGTCTTCCCCAAAACAAGATCGGTACGTACAACAAGGCCAATAAGGCTTACATGGCTTTTGAGCAGGAGCATGAACGTGAACCGTCGACTGAGGAGCTGGCCGAGCTCTTAGAAATGAGCGAAACGGAGATCAATAATATTTTCCAGAGCAATACCCGTCATACATCTTTGGATGCACCTGTGCATGAAGCTGAAGATGTTGCCATGGGTGACCTGTTGGAAGGTGGAGATGATACGGACGACGAAGTGATGAAGGATTCGTTGCGCAATGAGATCCGTCGGGTATTGAAATCACTGTCTCCTCGTGAGGCGGAGATCGTAAATGCCTATTTCGGTCTGGATGGGGAGAACGGCGTAACCATCGAACAGATCGGTGTTAAATACGATCTGACCAAGGAACGCATCCGTCAGATCAAGGAACGTGCCATCAAGCGCTTGCAGAAAGCTCGATACAGCAGTGCGCTAAAGGCATATCTAGGATAAGGATATATGGGTTAGTAAGTGGATATCGATCCGGAGCCCTGGCTCCGGATTTTTTGTAAGACAATTTTATGTACCGTAACAGGGTTTTATTTTTTATTCTTTTGGCAGGACTAGTCTCCTGTGAAAAAGCTGTCGACTTGAAACTCGATACGGTGGCACCTAAGTTGGTTGTTGAAGCCACGATAGAGAATGATCAGCCTCCTCAGGTGATCCTCACCCGAAGCTTCCAGTATTTTTCTACTATCAATCTGACTGATCTGACCAGCTCCTTTGTACGGGGCGCGGTTGTTGAGATGTCGAACGGTCAGACCACCCATCGTTTGAAAGAATATCGGTTGGAGCCTTTCCCGGGGATCTCTCTTTTTTATTACGGTATCGATTCCACCCAACTTTCCACGGCGTTTATCGGAAAACTAAAAACAGACTACACCCTGACCATTCAGGTCAATGGTGAACGATACACGGCAAAGACACGCATACCTGATACAACTCGAAGGATCGATTCCTTCTATTGGAAACCCGCTCCCGCCGTTTTGAATGATCCTACCAAAGTTTCGCTGATGTTCAGAGGAACAGATCGCCCGGGTCTGGGTGACTATATCCGTTATTTCACCAAACAGAATAGGGATCCATTTTATCCGGGGCTCAACTCCGTTTTTGATGACCAGTTCATCGATGGCAGTTCCTTCGATGTGCAGATTGAAAGAGGCGTACCCAGAGGGGCTCCATTGGAAGAAGGGTATTCATATTTCAACCGCGGCGACACGGTTGTCTTCAAACTTTGCAACATCGATAAGTCAACCTTCGACTTCTGGCGAACGATGGAATTCTCCTATGCCAGTATCGGTAATCCATTTTCCTCGCCGACCCGGGTGATTTCGAATATTCAAGGTAATGCCTTGGGCTATTTTGGTGGATATGCAGCTCAATACCGGACAATGATCATTCCAAGGTAGGGCACGCTGCTAGTTTTATCGAATCGTGTATTTTCGCCACAAATTCCATTGTACATGTCAGCATCTGAACGCGTTTCCTGTTTGATCATCGGTTCCGGTCCGGCCGGATACACAGCGGCGATTTATGCCAGTAGAGCCGGCTTGAAGCCTGTTTTGTATCAGGGGATACAGCCTGGTGGACAATTGACCATCACGACCGAAGTGGAGAACTATCCAGGTTACCCGGATGGGATCCAAGGCCCGGATATGATGGTGCATTTCGAGAAACAAGCTGCTCGGATGGGGACAGACATACGCTACGGTCTCGCTACGGCTGTTGATTTTACCGGACCCATCCACCGGGTACAGATCGATGAGGAGAAGTGGATCGAAGCGACATCGGTGATCATCAGCACGGGCGCGAGTGCCAAGTGGCTCGGGCTGGAAAGTGAACAACGACTCAATGGTCATGGAGTCAGTGCTTGTGCCGTATGTGATGGGTTCTTTTTTAAAGGGAAAGAAGTTGCGATCGTTGGTGCTGGAGACACAGCCGCCGAGGAAGCACTTTACTTATCCAAGATTTGCTCTAAAGTGAACATGATTGTCCGTCGCGGTGAAATGCGCGCCAGCAAAGTCATGCAAGACCGTGTATTGAAAACCGAAAATATCGTTGTTCATTGGCACTCTATCACAGAAGAAGTAATAGGCGATAAAACCGTTTCCGGTGTCCGAATCAAGAATACGGAATCCGGAAAGACCGTTGAGATCCCGGTCAGTGCCTTCTTCGTTGCCATTGGTCATGAGCCCAATTCATCCATTTTCAAGCCTTGGCTTACTATGGACGAGGCTGGTTACATCACTACGGTTCCGGGTAGTTCAAAAACTAACATTGCTGGTGTTTTCGCCTCTGGAGATGTGCAGGATAAAACATATCGACAGGCTGTGACAGCCGCTGGTAGTGGTTGTATGGCTGCCTTGGATGCCGAGCGTTATTTAAGTGCTGCGGGTTATCATTGATCAGATGCAAGGACAGATCACCCTAACCTTATTGGAACTAAGGTTCTTTGCCTATCATGGCCTGTATGAAAAAGAGCAGCAGGAGGGGCAGCATTTTCTCGTTGATCTGTGGATCACCTATCCGGAGTTGGATATAACGGTTCATCAGTTAGATCAAACACTCGATTATGTAGTCGTTTTTAGCAAATTGAAAGAACAGATGGCGAATCCCCGTCTACTGTTGGAAGATCTGGCTCAATCCATTCTTTCTGAGTTAAAGGAGCTATTTCCTCCGATAACCGAAATCCGCATTCATATACAAAAAGAATCGGCCCCTGTTTCGGACCTGGATGGTCGACTGGGTGTTCAACTGTCCCGTCAGTATTAGATCTGCTTATTTTTCCATCGGCCTGATCGCATATACCACCAAGCTGGTAGGAACATGCCAAACCAGTATAGCCATTCACTCATCCAAACATATTGGATCGGTAAAAAATAGTACTCTGCAGTCAGGTATACGTAAACACAATACCCGATGATGGCGCCAGCTTCAATCAGGAAAGTGATTCGAGTGTTGCCGGAACCGGTAACAGCGTTTAGAAAGATTGTGCCGAAAGACATTAACATCATCGCACCGGTGACCACGCGCATGACCGGTATGGATTCTGCAATAAATGATTCGCTTTGTCCGAATGGCATCAGAAACTGTTCAGGCCAAATATTCAGGCAGATGCAAACGACAAACGTGATACCGGTACTGAGCGTCAAAATCCTTTTGATCAGCAAGGGTACTTCCTCCGTTCGTCCCTGACCGATCAGGTTGCTGACCATCGTACTGGTAGTTGTGGCAAATGCCCAAGTCAGGCAACCCGGTAATCCAAACAAGTGGCGCATGACATTGGATACGGCAAGTGCCGTTTTACCATGGTGCTCGATAAGTAGAAAAAAATACTGCCAGCTGATGATGCTGATCGCAGTTTGAAACATGAGCGGGGCAGACACCTCTAGAATATGTCCAATATATTGGCGGTTGATTTTCGATTGGCGAAATAGGGAAAACTGATCGCCGATCCCTCGGTTATGTATAACAAAATAAATAGTGATCAGTCCCACCGCCTCTGCCAAAATCGATGCCACGGCTGCTCCATTGAAACCCCACTCCGGAAAACCGGCCATACCGAAGATCAACAGATAATCGAAAAGTACGTTGGTGGCTGCCTCAGCGAAGGTGCCAATAGCCAGCCATTTGCTTTGGTTGATGCCGACAAGCAAGGCATTTCGTAACTGATAAATGTAAAGCAGGGGGAGCCCCCAGATTCGGATCTTTAAAAAAGCGATCGATTTTTGAAAAAGTTCTTCATCATGCAGGATCCATCGAAAAATGGAAGGGGTGAGAGTATAAGTGACCGTTATTCCAAGTACAGAAAGGCCGATTCCGATCCACATCGCCTGGGTGAAAAGTTTACCAATATCTTCCGGCTGATCCTGCCCCGCGCGTCGTGCGATCAAGGTTTGGAGACCATTATTCAACCCATAGCCGATGGCTGCAAAGATCAGGTAGTATACACCCGTTATACCGCCTGCAGCGATCGCCAGCGGATCTTGGCTGTAATGGCCCAGGAAAATGGTATTGATAAAGAAATTGATCTGAGGAATGAAAATGGCAAAACTGATGGGCAATGCCATCTTCCAGATCTGACGATAGGAATTTGATAAATGCAAAGAGGAGGGGGCGGGCGTATTCATTATAGGTTGACAAACCTAGGCAAATTAAATTTGTCTATTATTGCAACAGACTTCGATTATGAGCAACGACAACTTTTCTTACGACCCATCCTGTCATCCAAACAACTTGATTCTCTGTATCAGCAATGATCAATTGGGTATCGCGGCGATCGATTTGAATGGGAAGAAAATACAGCAGATCGGATACAGGCCTTTCGATCTTTATAATTCTGATTTGCTTTCTGATCTGTTCCAAGAAGGATTAGTGGATCCAAATTCAATAAAAAGGCTTCGGGTAGCTTTTATGCTCAATGACTGGTGTTGGACTCCCGCTTCACTGACCAAGGATAAAAATCAAGCATTGCAATGGATAGATCCTCTTTGGCCGGAGCGGATCGGCCATGCTTGGATAGCCGATTCAAATGCAACGGCTGATGCAACGGCTTGGGTACGGGTACCCATTCATCTGCTTGATCAACTAAAAAAGATTTCTTCGGATCTGACGTTCAAGCATGCCTCCTTTTTCAATCCCCTGCCGTCTTCTTCAACTTGTCAATTATCGATCGTTCGAATTGCCTCTACTTGCTGTTTTTCTGTTTGGAAGGAAGGCCGTTTTTTATATGGTCAACCCCACACGATTGAATCTACTGATGATCTGACTTTTGTTTTATCCTTATTGCGGGAAAAGTATTCCTTGCAGCTGGATCAGATGGGATTAGACCTTTCCGGACAATGGCCACTCGATAGTGAATGGATGGACTTGCTGCAGAAACACTTTCCAACGATTCAGGGCAGGGATATCCATTGGACGGATATTGAAGCCGGACTTCCACCGCATTGGTTCACCCCGCTTGAAGATATTTTTACATGCGTATAATCAGCGGACAATTCGGTGGGCGACGTTTTCAGCCGCCTCCGCACATGCCACACACCCGTCCAACGACCGACCTGGCAAAAGAGGGTTTGTTCAATAGTCTGCAACACCAACTTGACTTCGAGGAGTTGAAAACGTTGGATCTCTTCGGCGGAACGGGGAGTATCAGCTATGAGCTGGCTTCCCGTGGGGTGACAGACCTTACGATCGTTGAGAAAGATCCGACCATGTTCGCCTTCATCAAAAAAACAGCTGAACAACTGGGCGTACAGGGACTTCAGGCAATTCGTATAGATGTATTCAAATTCCTTCAGCAATGTACGGATCGGTATGATCTGATTTTTGCCGGGCCTCCCTATGCCCTGACACAGATCGATGATCTTCCCAGACTTATTTGGGAGCGCAATCTTTTACTACCCGGCGGGCGCTTTATTTTGGAACATACCCCCCGCAACCAATACGAGAACTTTCCCGGTTACAGCGCTGTCAGGCACTATGGAACGACGCTTTTCACCACCTTTTTGGCATCCGAATCAGATACGAAATTGAAGGATGCACCCAACGACGAGCCGAATCAGTAACTTTGGAATACGCGTATGCTATTCCCCCGTATTTTTTTACGTTCCTTTCGTGTGCTGCTCTTTCCGGTCGCAGTACTATACGGTGTGGTTATCCGGTTTCGAAACTGGCTCTTCGACAAAAAAATCTTGACTTCTGTTTCTTTCGGATTGCCACTGATCAGTGTAGGTAATTTGGCTGTGGGAGGTACCGGCAAATCACCTTTTATCCAATACTTGGTATCCAGTTTAGGCGAAGCCGATTCGCTCGCTGTTCTCAGCCGGGGATATAAGCGTCGGTCCCGTGGCTATCGATTGGCCAAGCCGGATTCAAACGTCTCTGAGATCGGAGATGAAGCATTGTTGCTATACCAGCGTTTTCCAACCCTGACTGTTGCTGTAGGCGAGAAACGTTTATTAGCCATTCCACAGATTTTACAGGATCGGCCCAATACTCGTTGTATTCTGTTGGATGATGCGCACCAACACCGATCTGTACGACCGGGTTTTCAAGTGCTGCTCACGGATTATACCAATTTATTCACGCGCGATTTTTTTCTCCCGACCGGGGATCTTCGAGATGAAAGGCGTAGCTATAATAGAGCCGATGTGATCGTGGTAACCAAATGCCCCTCGCAGTTATCTGAATCAGAAGCGGCGAGTATTAAAAAGGAGATCAAGCCTCAACCCGGTCAGGAAATTTTCTTTACAACTATGGAGATGGAGCTGCCATGCCAATGGCATAGGCCTCAATATTCCAGATCACCGGAAAAACAAGAGGTGTTGCTGATAACAGGTATCGCCAATCCGGCCCCTCTCAAAGAGTGGATGGAGCGCGAGGCTTCGAGTTATCAATTCATACCATTCCCGGATCATCATCTTTTCAATATAGAGGATATACGCGAGATCAGAGACCAGTACCGACGAATGAATAATCCGGATGCGTGGATCTTGACCACGGCAAAAGATGCCGTTCGTTTACAGTCTTTTGCCCGGGAGATGCAGGACCTCCCCGTGTATGTAACCGACTATCAACATCGTTTTCTTTTTGATGAGGAGCGTGTATTTCAACGACTCCTGCATCGTTCTATTCAGGAACAAACAACAATGCTACATGGGCCGGAAAAACAATAAGCGTGTCAAACAAGCAAAGCAGGTTCGATCGCTTCCCAATATTTTAAAGGGATCTTTAGAGATCACACGCTCCGGAGTTGGCTATGTGCGGGTAATGGGCATGGACTTGGATATTTTGATTCGTCCGGGGGACTTTAATACAGCTTTGCATGGTGATCAAGTGGAAGTGGGGGTTAAGCAGATGCGTTCAACCGGAAGACGAATGCAAGGAACGATACGTCGAATCCTGAAACGTAGACGAACCGAGTTCATCGGTGAACTGGAAGCCGGTAAAAAAGGAATGTTTTTTCTCCCCGAGTATGATAAACCCATGCCGGATCTTTTCATTCCTGCCTCCAAATTAAACGGTGCCGTTTCGGGTGACCGTGTGCTGGTGCGTTTACTTGAATGGGATAAAGAGGCAACCGGCCGGCCAACCGGGGAAGTGATGACGGTGCTTACAAATGAAGAGCCACAGGAAATTGCCATGAAGAACATGCTGCTAGATGCCGGGTTCCCCTTGGAATTTTCAGACGAAGCCTTGGAAGAAGCGGCCCGCATTTCGGAAACCATCACAGCGGCCGAAATCGACAGCAGAAATGATTTTAGGGACACTTGGACTATTACCATCGACCCCTTTAATGCCAGGGACTTTGATGATGCCTTATCGCTTCGCTACCTTGACGACGTGTGGGTGGAGGTTGGGGTACATATTGCGGACGTTAGTCATTACCTAGAGGCAGGGACCGCTCTTGATGAGGATGCCTATGCGCGGGCAACCTCCGTATACCTCCCAGATCGTGTATTGCCGATGTTGCCTGAACATCTTTCCAATGTCTTGTGCTCACTTCGCCCCAAAGAAGATAAACTTACTTTTTCGGCCGTATTTGAAATGCATACTGACACGGGCGCCTGCCGAAAAACCTGGTTCGGGAAAACGGTTATTCATTCAGATCGACGGTTTACTTACGAAGAAGCTCAACAGATCATTGAAACGGGCGAGGGAGATCATTCCAAGGAGATTCTATTGCTGAACCGAATGGCCAGACAATTACGGGCGCAACGGTTTGCAAATGGGGCTATAAATTTTTCATCACAAGAGGTGCGGTTTCAGCTGGACGAGCAGGGGGCGCCTTTGGGGATCACCATCAAAGAGAGTAAAGAGGCACATCAGTTGATCGAAGAATATATGCTACTGGCCAACCGGGCAGTAGCTGAATACCTCGGTAAAATACGCGTAAAGGAATCGCCCCTCTTGTTCCCATACAGAACACACGATGACCCGGATCGGGAGAAGTTGTTGCCCTTCGTCGCATTCGCAAAAAAATTCGGTCATCGTTTCGATATTACTTCACCTGAATCTATTACCGACTCCTTCAATCAATTGCTACAAGATGTGCAGGGTAGGCCCGAGCAGCATGTGCTGGAGCAATTGGGCATACGTACGATGGCTAAGGCTAAGTACACCACTGAAAATATCGGGCATTACGGACTGGGTTTTGAACATTATTGCCATTTTACCTCTCCAATCCGTCGATATCCGGATGTACTGGTGCATCGGCAGTTGTTTTCAGCCTTGCAGCAGACAGTACAGATTGATAAGAAAATGGCTGATAAATGTTTACACTGCAGTGAACGGGAACGGGGTGCCATGGAGGCGGAGCGGGCATCCAACAAGTATTTGCAAGTGCGTTACATGCAGCAGTTTTTAGGTCAGGAATTTGATGGTGTGATCAGTGGGGTGGCAAGTTTTGGTTTCTGGGTAGAAACAGTGGAGCATAAATGTGAAGGGCTGGTGTCGGCTCAGTCACTTTTCGAATGGGATGATTTCAGACATGTAGAATCGGATTATTGCTTATTGGGTATGCGTACCGGCATTCGTTTCAGTATGGGCGATAAAGTGAAGATCCGGGTTGTGGCTGCTAATTTGGCTAAACGTCAACTCAACTATGAATGGGTATCAGATCTGGATACCTCTTCGAAAAAAACGAATGTCCGAAAGCCGAAAACCCGCAAATGATGTTTATTTTGTCGCATGCACTCATTTGAGGACTTATCTAAGTTGTTCGCGCAACGATTTTCTGCCGATCACTTTCCCGCGGAACCCCGGTCATTGTACGATCCGAATCGTTCATTTCTTCAATTGGGCGGTAAACGGATCCGTCCTGTCCTATGTCTGATGGGAAATGAACTCTTTGAGGAAATCACGGAGGAGACCTGGCAACTCGCCATTGCCGTTGAACTGTTTCACAATTTCACACTCATTCACGACGACATTATGGATCAGGCCCCTCTTCGACGGGGTCTCCCGACCGTTCATTCACAACATGGCGTAAATACCGCCATCCTGGCCGGGGATGTTATGCTGATCCGTGCATACGAATACCTGAATAAGATCGGATCCCCTCGCTTGTCTTCGGTGTTGCATCTTTTCAATCAGACGGCCAGAGAGGTTTGTGAGGGGCAACAACTTGATATGGATTTTGAGTCGCAGGATCAAGTTAGCCTCGATCAGTATCTACGCATGATCGAATTGAAGACATCCGTTCTTCTAGCCGCCAGTTTGCAAACGGGCGCCATGTTAGGAGGCGCTACCCAACGCAACCAAGAAAAGATCTATGAATTCGGAAGAAAACTTGGCCTGGCTTTTCAGGTACAAGATGACTATTTGGATGCCTTTGGTGATCCTGAAAAATTTGGCAAACAAGTAGGGGGCGACATCTTGGCAAATAAGAAAACCTTCCTGCTTATTCATGCGCTTGAGTCAGCCAATAGTCAGCAACGAAACCAATTAGAAGAATTGTTGAACAGTAATCCAACCGATAAAGTGCAACAGGTCTTGAATTTGTACAAGCAAACCGGCGTAGATGCCTGGGCCATATCATTGAAGCAGCGTTTTTTGCAAGAGTCTCTACAGGCCTTGGATGATATAGCTGTGTTAACCAACCGCAAACAACCACTGATCGAACTGGCTCAATACCTGATCCAGCGAGAGCAATAAATTATCTCTGATGTTATCTAATCTTTTTCGAAAAAAATCGATCGAATCCATTCAGTCACAATACGACGAACAACAAAAAAGTGGTCAGGGATTGCATCGGATCTTAGGCGTGAGAGATCTAACGTTTCTTGGAATAGCCGCAGTCATCGGTGCCGGGATTTTCTCTACCATCGGGGGTGCTGCTTACAACGGGGGGCCGGGTATCACGATCCTATTCATATTAACCGCAATCACCTGTGGCTTTTCAGCGCTATGCTATGCGGAGTTTGCCAGCCGTGTACCGGTTGCGGGTAGTGCGTATACGTACTCTTATGTAACATTTGGGGAGCTTGTTGCCTGGATCATCGGTTGGGCGTTGATACTTGAGTATGCCATCGGAAATATGGTGGTGGCCATTTCGTGGAGTGGGTACTTCAATAACTTACTGGTTCACATCTTTAATATTCACCTACCCGGGTGGCTTTTAATCGACCCGGAAACTGCCACGGCCGCCTATCTGGAATCATCTAAAGCACTAACGGATACAGCGTCTGCTGCCGTCGATCCATCAAAATGGGAGTCTTATAAATATGCGGTGGCCTCTTATGAGCAAGCTCCTTCACTCATGGGCTATAAAATTTTCTTCAATTTACCGGCACTCTGTATTGTTTTATTGGTGACTTGGCTTTCTTATATCGGTATCAAGGAGAGTAAGCAATCAGCGAATGCCATGGTCATATTCAAGATCGGGGTTATTCTTTTTGTCATCATTGCAGGCGCCTTTTTTGTCGATACCAATAACTGGCAGCCGTTTTTACCCAATGGATTCGAGGGGGTTTTGAAAGGGGTATCTGCTGTTTTCTATGCCTATATCGGCTTTGACGCCATTTCAACAACGGCGGAAGAGTGTAAAAATCCAAAGCGTGATATGCCGCGTGGCATGATCTATTCGCTACTGATCTGTACGGTGCTTTACATTCTAATCACCTTGGTATTGACCGGTATGGAACGATATGATCGATTCGAGGGAGTTAATGATCCCTTGGCATTTGTCTTCGAGAAACGTGCACCCTGGATCGAGAAGATCATTTCGGTGAGTGCGATCATTGCCACTACGTCTGTGTTACTTGTCTTTCAGATCGGTCAGCCACGCATCTGGATGAGTATGAGCCGGGATGGGTTATTGCCAAAAAAGTTTCAACAAGTACATCCCCGTTATCAAACGCCAGCCTTTGCAACGATCGTGACAGGGATTTTTATTGGTTTGGGTGCTATGCTCATTCGCAGCGGCTTAGTAACGGATCTCACCAGTATCGGCACATTGTTTGCTTTCGTGCTGGTTTCAGCAGGTGTGCTACTTCTTCCGAGGGTAAAGCCTGAGCCTGGTAAGTTCTCCTTGCCGTATATAAATGGTAAGTGGATCATCCCAGTACTATTTGGTTTGTTGATCTTCTTATTTAAGGAACGATTGGCAACTATTTTAGAATTGATCTTGGGTGGCCAAGGGTCTTCCGTAACGCTGGTTCAGTATTTATTCCTGATTTATGTAGCCATCGGCACCCTTCTTACTATTCTCACTTTCGTGCGTCGATATTCATTAATCCCCATCATGGGTGTGCTATCCTGCATGTATCTGATGATCGAGATTCCGGCGATCAGCTGGATCTGGTTTTTGTGTTGGATGGCAGGCGGACTCTTGATCTATTTTCTATACGGGTATCGACATAGCCGGTTAGCTGTAAAGTGAGGGGGGGGACTGATTCTTCCGTAAATTTGCAGGGCTACAAGCCAGGTCATCGATCCCGCGCTTCCAGTGGGGTAGGAAAGTCCGGACAGCACAGAGCTATGCACCGGTGAAGAGCCGGGTTCCGTGAAAGCGGAAACAGACAGTGCCACAGAAAATGACTACCGTTCGGGAAACCGTTCGGCAAAGGTGAAAACGTGGGGTAAGAGCCCACGGAGGGTTTGGGTGACCAAATCTTCGGGTAAACCTTGCATGCTGAAATGCCATGTATAGTACCGTTCGAGGGCGGCTCGTCCGAGGTACAGGGTAGGCAGCTTGAGCCCGTTGGGTAACTATCGGGACAGATCAATGATGACCCTCGACAGAATCCGGCTTATCGGCTTGTAGCATTTTTCTCTCTTTTGCGGTTATCTTTGCGTCATGACAATCGAAAAATTACAGGATATGCGGTCCCGCGTTACCGGGATAAGGAGGTTTCTTTGACGTCGAGAACCGACTATATAAAATCGCACAGGATAAGCAGCTTTCTCTAAGCCCGGGTTTCTGGGACGATAACAAGCGTGCTACAGAGATCCTCAAGAATACCAAGCTCAACGAATTTTGGGTCAGTCTCTTTGAGACCACGGAAACAACCGTGGAAGACTTTGCCGTGCTTTTTGAATTCTGGAAATCTGGTGATGCTACCGAAGCTGAAACGCAGGAAGCTTATGACAAAGCCTTGAACCAGATCGAGGATGCTGAATTCAAGGCAACGCTCAATGAACCGGAGGACGAGCTTCCCGCCGTACTTCAGATCAATTCGGGTGCCGGTGGAACCGAGAGCCAGGATTGGTCAGAGATCCTAGCCCGTATGTACCGTATGTACGGAGAACGTCAAGGCTGGAAAGTGACTGAGTTGGACTGGGTCTGGGGTGATGGCGCTGGAATCAAAACTGCCACGCTACAATTCGAAGGACCGTTTGCTTATGGTTTCCTGAAATCGGAGAGCGGTGTACACCGTTTGGTTCGAATATCCCCCTTCGATAGCAATGCCCGCAGACATACCTCTTTCAGTTCCATATTTGTTTATCCCCTCGTGGATGATACGATCAACATCGAGATCAAAGATGCCGATGTGAAGATGGAAACCGCTCGAAGTGGAGGTGCCGGTGGCCAGAACGTCAACAAGGTGGAGACAAAAGTTATGTTGACCCACTTACCAACGGGCATGGTGGTCGTATGTCAAACCGAGCGCACCCAATTAGGAAACCGGGAAAAAGCCATGCAAATGCTGAAAAGTCGTTTGTATGAGGAAGAACTGCGGAAACGCAATGAGATGAAAGATGCGGCGAATTCCAAGAAAAAGAAGATCGAGTGGGGGAGTCAGATCCGTTCTTACGTTTTTCATCCCTATAAAATGATCAAGGATCATCGTACTGACTTTGAAACCGGAAACGTTCAGCCTGTGATGGATGGTGAACTGGATGGTTTTATTAAAGCCTACTTGATGACCGAAAAAGAATCTGAAACAAACTAATCCTACAATTTCAAGCATATGTACGGAACCTTTTCATACCCACTTCCTGCCAATGAGCCTGTATTGAATTATGCACCCGGTTCAATCGAAAAATTGAATTTAAAAAAGGCGCTCAAGGAACTGAAGTCCGAGCGAGTGGATGTTCCTATGTACATCGGTGGTAAGGAAGTAAGAACAGGTAAGTTATCGGACATACGCCCTCCACATGAACATGGGCATTTGCTTGGACAATTTCACATGGGCGAGGAAAAACATGTTAAGCTAGCCGTCGATGCTGCTTTGGAGGCTCGTACATCCTGGTCAGCTATGCCTTGGGAGCAACGGGCACATATTTTTTTGAAAGCTGCTGATTTATTGGCTACAAAATATCGTCCATACATCAATGCGGCGACCATGCTGGGTCAAAGTAAAAACGCCTTTCAAGCAGAGATCGATGCTGCTTGTGAATTGATCGACTTCCTTCGCTTTAATGTTCATTTTTTATCTCAGATCTATACTCAACAACCCATCAGTAGTCCGGGTATACACAACCGAATGGAATATCGCCCGCTGGAGGGATTTGTGTTGGCGGTTACGCCTTTCAATTTTACAGCTATCGGCGGAAACCTGCCAACCTCAGCAGCTCTTTGCGGGAATGTTGTTGTGTGGAAATGCGCTTATACTCAAGTTTACTCAGCGCAGTTGTTCATGCGGATCCTGAAAGAAGCAGGGTTGCCGGATGGGGTCATTAATCTCATCTATGTCAGTGGTCCGACTGTAGGTAACGTTTGTTTCTCTCATCCTGATTTTGCAGGGGTACATTTTACAGGATCTACAGGTGTTTTCAATCAGATGTGGGAAACCGTCGGTAAGAATATACCAAAGTACAAGTCCTATCCTCGAATCGTGGGAGAAACCGGTGGTAAGGATTTTGTACTAGCCCATTCATCAGCTGATGCAGATGTGGTGGCTACTGCTTTATTGCGTGGTGCTTTTGAATACCAAGGACAAAAATGTTCAGCCGCGTCAAGAGCTTATATTCCGTCGAATATCGCGGAAGAGGTAAAGAAAAAGTTGATCGCCGGGATTAAGAGTTTCAGTATGGGTTCAGTGGAGGATTTCAGAAACTTCATCAACGCCGTGATCGATGAGAAAAGTTTTGACAACATCAAGCGATATATCGATTCCGCAAAAAAAGATCCGCGCTCAGAGATCTTGGTAGGTGGTAAGTGCGACAAGAAGACAGGCTTTTTCATACAACCTACGGTGATAGTGACAAAGAATCCTAAATCACAGGCCATGTGTGAGGAGATATTTGGACCGGTGCTGACCATCTATGTGTATCCGGCCGGACAATTCGAAAAAGCAATGGATCTCGTTGATTCTACATCCCCCTATGCGTTGACAGGTTCTATTCTAGCTCAAGACCGAGACGCGATCGAACGAGCTACCACCCGTCTGCGTAATGCAGCCGGTAATTTCTATATAAACGACAAACCGACAGGGGCCGTGGTTGGGCAGCAGCCTTTCGGCGGGGCCCGGGCCAGCGGCACGAATGACAAGGCAGGATCTATGCTGAATCTGCTTCGGTGGTTGAGTCCCCGTACCCTAAAGGAAACATTCAATCCACCAACGGATTATCGTTACACTTTCCTGAACGAGCAGTAAATTGCGCGAACCTGCATGAATACCATCCTCCATAACACGGACTATCTCGAGGCAGTTGTTTCTCTGGCGGGTACACTGTTGAGGAAACATCCTGATTTAGAGAATACCGTCTTAGTGGGGGTACAACAGGGTGGGGTTGTGTTGGGTTGGGATCTTGTCAGAGAGATCAAAAAGCAAGCGGGCTTGAAAGAATTGGAACTTGGGCTATTGGATATCACCTTTTATCGGGATGACTTCCGAACGTCGGTGCTCGCCCCTGACAGGATGAATATTCCTTTCTCTATTGAGGATAAAAATGTGATTCTTATCGATGATGTGCTTTATACCGGACGTACGATCAAGGCGGCATTGGATGTTTTGCTCGATTATGGCCGTCCCGGCCGAGTAGAATTGCTTGTTCTGGCTGATCGAAAAGAACATCGACAATTCCCGATACAGGCTGATTATGTGGGACTTACCGTGCCTACTGAAAAGGGGCAAAAACTTAAGTTGGTCGCAGCGGAAGGGGGAGGACATAATCTGATTTTACGCGATTCCTGAAATTATTCTAATTTTGTCCTTTGATGCAACTATCCACCCGCCACCTCCTGGGCATCAAAGAACTGACCCCCGACGATATTTCCCTTATTCTGTCGACTGCCGAACAATTCAAAGAAGTTCTGCAACGGCCGGTCAAGAAAGTGCCCTCCTTACGCGACGTTACCATTGTCAACCTCTTTTACGAAAATTCAACTCGTACTCGATTCTCTTTTGAGTTAGCTCAAAAGAGGTTAAGTGCTGACACCTTGAATTTTGCCGCCTCCAGTTCTTCGGCAGCTAAAGGAGAAACCTTGTTGGATACAGTCAACAACATTTTGTCGATGAAGGTTGATATGGTCGTTATCCGACACAGTGCTACGGGTGCTCCTCATTTTTTGGCAAAGCATATTCCGGCAGCTATCATCAATGCTGGAGATGGCATAAATGAACATCCCACTCAAGCCTTACTGGATGCATTCTCGATCACAGAAAAATTCGGCTCGTTGAAGGGCCGAAAGGTGGCTATTATTGGAGATATTCTACACAGCCGGGTGGCACAAAGTAATATTCACCTCTTAAATAAGATGGGTGCGGAGGTGGTGGTTTGCGGCCCGCCCACGCTTATCCCAAAACACATTCAGGCTGCATTGAACGTTACGGTAAGCTATGATCTGAAAGAAACCCTGGAGTGGTGTGAAGTGGCCAATGTATTACGGATACAGCTTGAGCGCCAAAATCAGGTGTTGTTCTCTTCTTTACGCGAGTATCGATTGAATTATGGTATCAATCGTCAGCTACTGGATAGTTTGTCGAAGCCGATCACAGTGATGCATCCAGGGCCTATTAACAGAGGGGTCGAACTTGACAGTGATGTAGCTGATTCACACCAATCCATCATATTGCAACAAGTGGAAAATGGGGTTGCTGTCCGTATGGCGGCCCTTTATCTGCTGTCCAATCGCAATAATGCGTAGTTTTAACTAATGAGCCGTATCTGTTTATTCCCCGGAACATTCGACCCCGTAACACTGGGTCACGTAGATATCATCGATCGCGCCCTTCCCTTATTCGATAAGATTATTGTGGGTATCGGCTTGAATGCATCCAAGGCACCCATGTTCACACCCGAGCAGCGCTTGAACTGGATCAATGAATTATATGCACATGATGGACGGGTAGAAGGTGCAGTTTATGAAGGACTCACCGTTGAGTATTGTAAGTTGATAGGGGCTAAATTCATCCTCCGGGGCATTCGATATGTAAGCGATTTCGAGTATGAAAAGACAATCGCCGACGCGAATCGAACCTTGGATCGCACCATTGAGACCATCTTTCTTACCGGGGAGCCCAAATACACATCTGTGGCATCAACCATTGTAAGGGACATTCTTCGTAACGGCGGAGATGCTTCACCGTTTTTACCGGAACGGGTTGCCCATTCGATCAAACTATAACGCTTTTTAAGAGGGGTAGGAGCGAAGGGTAAATTTGCTCTTCAATCGTTCTGATGTTACTGGTTGTCATCCATTGGGCGTCTTCAATATCTTCTTCCCTTTGCAGAGTGATAGGTTGGGCAGCATCTGCCTCAAAGAGAAACCAATGCGTTTTTTTTAGGAACCAGTTTTGATCAATCTTATAAATATGATAGGTTGGAGTCAGTTGAGCCTCTAGTTGCAGAGCTCCTATTCCGGTTTCCTCCTCAATTTCTCTGCCTGCGGCCTGTAGTGGGTTCTCTCCGGCATCGATCTTGCCCTTGGGAAGATCCCAATAACCGCGTCGGTGAATAAGTAAAAATCGTCCTTGTTGGTCACGCAACACACCTCCCGCAGCCTCGATCCAATGGAACATGGTACGGATTTTTTCGAGCAGTATGCCTTCATCCATAGCCTTCAACTCCATCGATGGGCTACCATGTTGCTTTAGATTTTTGATGGCTTCAAGAATGTCTGTTTCGTTGGACTCATCTCTCCATTCCTTACAAACGGTGATTGAGAGGCAGGTTTGTCCATGGTGGATAAAGATTGGCATAATGAGATTTGAATTCCGATACATTTGAGTATGAAAAATGCATCTGTGATCGCGGATAAACTACTTCAGGTCCGCGCCGTAAAATTAAGTCCAGACCAGCCTTTCACATGGGCCAGTGGCTGGAAAAGTCCCATTTACTGCGACAACCGAAAAGTATTGGCCCATCCGCATGAGCGAGACTTCATTAAAAGTGAGTTAGCCAATGTGATTTTTGAGCAGTTTCCGGACGCGGACGTTATTGCCGGAGTGGCTACTGCCGGAATTCCCTGGGGGGCTATGGCGGCAGATCAGTTGAAACTCCCTTTTTGTTACGTACGACCCAAACCCAAGGAGCATGGTTTGGGCAATCAAATAGAGGGTGACCTGCAAGCCGGACAATCCGTACTGATCGTTGAAGACCTGATTTCAACCGGCAAAAGCTCTCTGCAAGTTGTGGATGTGTTGGTAAAGGCCGGCGTACGGGTGGCTGGAATGGTGGCTATATTTACCTACGGATTCCCTCAAGCAGATGCTGCTTTTGAACAAGCGGGTGTGAAATTGGTCACCCTATCCAACTATCCGGCCCTGATCGAGCGAGCGATCGGGAAAGGACTCGTTACTTCCGAGCAGGAAGAAATACTCCTTAACTGGCGTCAAAATCCGGCCACCTGGGGCTAAAATTTTAATTACATGAAACACATATTTGTAGCACTGGCTCTTTTCCTCTTTGGGGCATTTGATACCGAGGCTCAGACCAAATCGGTTCAAACGGTGGTTATTAATACGCCAGAAATTCGTTGCGAAGCCTGTAAGGCTAGAGTAGAAACCTACCTAAAACGCCACGATGGCCTGTTGGAAACAATGATCAATTACCGAAAAGGGGAGACCCGAGTTAAGTTCCTGTCAGACCGAACCGATATTGAACAACTCAAAACAGCTATCGCCAATTGTGGTTTTGATGCCGACGATGTCACTGCCTCCCCGGAAGCGTATCAGCGCCTACCAAAAACCTGTAAAAAGAAAATCGATGGGGGAGGGCACCCAGCTCCCAAATCCACCCCAACTTCCAACTAAAGAAATTAGAGAATAATCTTTTTACAATTTACTAATTTAATCATCATTTCTATAAAAACACATAATACAGACATTCAATTAATTATAAGCTTTATTGTAATATAAAATAAAAACAATATCCATCTGGTTTGATATGGAAATCAGGAGTTTTTTCGGGTATTTTATTTATCGATAAATTATATCTAATATGTAGATATATAATTGATTGCGAATGGTAATTGCTTTTAAATACAATGTATTTTATCATTCTTTAAAATAGTTTGATATAAAAAGCTTCAAACCGTTTTTTTTAGGGTTAAGAACCTTCATTTAGAGTCGATTGATTTTTAATCGATTACCGTTAAACCGCCTCTTTCTTTTATGGTCTGACTAGCTTAATTTTACCGACCCTCCAATTCAATCTTTTAATGTCATGCACCTGCTAAGATTTTGCTTGTTTCCTTTGTTCTTGAGTTTGGTGCTTTCTTCGGTATCAGCTCAGGATTTTTCTAATAAGGGCAAAGAGTTCTGGATTCCGTACAGCTACCATGTAGGGGCTGGTGGTGCTAGCTTGGTAATGACTTTATATATCACTTCGGATGTTAACACCAGTTATCAGGTTGCTATTCATGGAGGGGTCACCTTACAGAGCGGAAATCTGACGGCTGGTCAGGTGGTTACCTGCATCGTTCCAAATACCTATTTCGTACCCGATGAGGGTTTGTATTCCGGTAAGGCCATTGTGGTGACCTCTGACAAGGGGGTTGTGGTTTACTCCTATATCACTCAGAGCGCTGTCAGTGGTGCCACCGTTTGTTTGCCGACCAACGTTTTAGGCAGGGAATACTTTTCTGTCAATTTTACGCAGGTTTCCAACCAAGCAAATTCCAATTCCTATTTCACGATTATTGCTGCGGAAGACAACACCACTGTTGAAGTCACCCCAACGGCAGATACTAAAAATGGGTGGGTTGCTGGCACCACTTATACGATCAACCTCAATAAAGGGCAGATCTATCAAGTATTAGGGACGCATAACAATACTTCCAGCGGAGGGTTATTTACCGGGGTTGATCTTACGGGCTCAAAGATCAAATCGGTTGCATCCGGTCAGAGCGCTTGTAAGCGTATTGCTGTTTTTTCGGGTGCCGGGAAGATCCGTATAGGAGCGAGTTGTGGTACTAATACTTCCTCAGATAATCTATACCAGCAATTATATCCGCAGGCAACCTGGGGTAAAAATTACCTCACGGTTCCAAGTTTCAATCGTCCGAATAATTTCTATCGGATCATTCGAAGCAATTCATCTACTACCGTATCAGTAAATGGCGTTGCTGTACCGAGTGCTTCATTTGTGAATGGGTATTACGAGTTTACAAATAATACCCCTAACTACATCACTGCGAATGAACCTATCAGTGTGGCGCAGTATTTTACCACACAAGGTTGTTCATCCAATGGATCTCCCTATGATCCGGATATGATCATTCTGAACCCCATTGAGCAAAATATTTCTCGGGTAACACTGGTAAGTTCTAATCTCGTAGCGACCCAAAACAGACAGCACCACTTACATGTGATCATGCCCACCGGTGGAACAGGTATATCCTCTTTTCGTTTTGATGGTGCAACTATTCCTGCCACAGCCAGCTGGGTTCCACATCCGGCCCTTCCTGGATACTCCTATCTGTACTTATCCAATGTCGCGCAAGGGTATCACACCCTGGCTTCAGATTCCGGATTCAATGCCCTTGCCTACGGTTATGCCAGTGCTGAATCCTACGGATACTCAGCAGGAGCGAATGTGAAGGATCTGTATCAATTCATATCGATACAGAATCAATTTGCAACGGTAAATTTTCCGGCCACCTGTCGAAATGCGCCGTTTAATTTTTCGATGACGTTTCCGTATCAGCCGACTCAGATTCAATGGGTTTTTGGTGCGGCATTGAACGGGCAGGGTATTGCAGATGTGAATGTGCCCAATCCGGTACCGACTGGAACGGTCATTGTGAATGGTCGCACACTCTATGTTTACAAATTACCGAATCCGTATACGATCAGTACATCGGGTACATATCCTATCAAAGTGTTGGCGACAAATCCCGCGCCGGATGGCTGTACCGGACAGCAAGAGATCAATTTTGACCTGGAGGTGCAGCCAACGCCCACTGCAGACTTTACCGCTGCCAATGTGTGTGAGGGAACAAACGTGCAATTCACTGATTTATCATCTACCAATGGTCGTCCGATCTCCAATTTCTATTGGGATTTCGGGGACAATACGATAGGTAACACATTCAATCCCTCCCATACCTATACAGCCCCCGGGACGTATAATCCGCGCTATTCCATTATTACAGACATCGGTTGTCTTTCAGATACGGTGACAAAGCCAGTTACAGTATTTCCAAAACCCACCGCAACCTTAACTGGGAACGCGGGTATTTGTCAGGGTGCACCGGAGCCGCAGATCACCTTTACCGGTGCAAACGGTACGGCCCCATACACGTTTACATATACTTTGAACGGGGGGGCACCACAACAGATCGTTACGACCACCGGAAACAGTGTCACGATCAATGTTTCAACCAGCACGGTGGGTGCTTTTTCCTATGTGCTGACCAGCGTAAGAGATGCCAGTCCGCTAAATTGTTCTCAAACTCAAGCGGGTACAGCCACTGTTACGGTGTTTTCGAAACCAACAGGTGCCACGATTATCGGTTCTACCGCAGTTTGTCTGAATGCTACGTTTCCAACCATTACCCTCAGCGGTCAGGGTGGATCAGGTAACTACATGTTTACCTACAATATCAACGGTGGTGCGAATCAAACACTGAATTCAACAGCCGGACAGGCCACAATTCTTGTTCCCACCGGAACGGCTGGCAGCTTCACCTACAACTTGGTTAGTGTTGAAGATCCAAGCAACGCGCTATGTAGAACGGATGTGAACTCGTCCGCCACCGTAACGGTAAATCCATTGCCTACTGCTTCGGTAAGTGGGGCGACAACCATCTGTCAGAATGCCGCTTCGCCAACCATAACTTTTACCGGTTCAAATGGAACGCCACCCTATACATTTTTCTATATAATAAATGCCGGCACCACTCAACAAGTGACGTCTGGGTCTAATGGGATTGCAACTGTTACAGTACCGACTTCCACCGCCGGATCCTTTACCTATAGTTTACAGGGGGTCACAGATGGATCTACCACTCAATGTAACCAGAACCAGACAGGTGATGTGGTTGTTGTGATCAATCCCTTACCAACCGCTTCAGTGGCTGGTACTATTGCCGTTTGTCAAAACGCCCCTTCACCCAACATCACATTCACAGGGGCCGGTGGAACAGCCCCCTATATATTCAGCTATAACATCAATGGCGGAAGTATACAAACTGTGACCACCACATCTGGTAACTCTGTTACAGTTTCTGTACCAACCAATACTCCCGGAAACTTCATCTACAATCTAATCAGTGTAACGGATGCGAGTAGCACGGTTTGCTCTCAAAATCAAACCGGAGCTGCGACCGTGACAGTGAATCCATTGCCCACGGCTACCATCGCCGGTACAGTCAACGTGTGTCAAAACGCCACACAACCTACGATCACATTCACCGGTGCTACGGGAACAGCTCCATACACTTTCACTTACAACATAAATGGTGGGGCCACACAAACCGTTACCACTACCAGCGGTAATACCGTTAGTGTATCGGTACCTACCGGAACTGCGGGTACGTTTACTTATAATTTGCTAAGCGTGACCGATGCCAGTGCTACGGTTTGCTCTCAAAATCAAACGGGTGCTGCTACAGTAGTGGTCTATCCACTGCCAACAGCCAGTTTTATGCCGGTGGCACCTCTATGTGAGACAGGTGTCGTGTCGTTTACTGATCAATCCACTGCAAATGCCGGAAATATCACCGCTTCGAATTGGAATTTTGGTGACCCCGCAAGCGGAACCAATAATACATCTACCCAACAAAATCCAAGCCATGTCTTTGCTGTGGCTGGCACCTACAACGTTACGCTCACTGTTACAACAAATAATGGGTGTGTCAGTATTAATCCGGCAGTACCTGTCACTGTCCACGCAAAACCCATGGCTGGTTTTATCAACCCCGAAGTGTGTTTGAATGATACCTATGCACAGTTCACCGATACCAGCGCTGTTGCTAGTCCCAGTACGATAACTACATGGAATTGGAATTTTGGAGATCCGGGAAGTGGTACGGCAAATACATCCGCCGTACAGAACCCCCAACATAGTTATCTGTCAGTTGGCTCTTATCCGGTTGTATTAATCGTTACGTCCAACCAGGGCTGTAAGGATACTGTCAACCAGACTCTTTTTGTGAATGGAAGTTTTCCTGTTTCGAATTTCTTCATCAACAACACCAATAATCTTTGTGCAAATGATTCGATTTCCATTACGGATGCGGCCACCGTATTACCCGGTGTGATCACGAAAGTGGAGATCTTCTGGGATGATGCCGGACAACCGACCATTTTTGAAACCGATCAAAATCCAACACCTGGCAAGATCTATAAGCACAAGTATCCCAATTTTCAGTCACCCTTGACACGCACCTACAATATTCGTTACCGTGCCTATTCAGGAGGTGTTTGTTCGAATGATAAAGTAATTCCGATAACCATTAATGCAGCACCACGGGTACAGTTCAATGCCATTCCGCCGATCTGCTTGGATGCACCTCCTTACCAAATCACACAGGCCAGCGAAATAGGAGGGGTGCCGGGTAGTTTATTATTCACCGGACCGGGTGTGTCTGCTACCGGACTATTCAATCCTACTACAGCCGGTGCTGGAACACATACGATCCGATATTATTTCACTTCAACTGCCGGAGGCTGTATCGACAGCGCTAGCCAAACGATCAAAGTATGGATTCCGCCGGTTGCTGATTTTACGATCAGCAGCCCGATCTGTGAGCGTCAAGCCGTTACATTCACCAGCACGTCCACCTCCACGGAGGGAACACTGACGCAGTGGCGTTGGGATTTCGGAGATGGGACCCCTGTGCTTGTCCAAAATAATGGTAACCCGGTACAGCATACATATGCAACCTTTGGTTCGTTTGTTGTCAAATTAAATGTTGTTACATCTAATCTTTGTATAAGTGTGGCAAAGACGACCACTGTGGATGTTAAACCAATAGCACGGCCGAATTTCAGCTTCCCGCCTGTGAGTTGTTTGCCAAATGCCAATGTCGCTTTTACGAATCTTTCCTCCATACCCGATGGAACGCAGGCCAGCTTTACCTATCTGTGGAATTTTGGAGATCCTGGCAGCGGACCAGTTAATACATCTACCGGTATTAGTCCAACGCACGTATACACTGCTTTAGGCCCTTACAATGTTAACCTGCAGGTAACAACTGGAGCGGGATGTATCCATGATACAACCATTGTTCTGAACACCCTCCACCCTGAGCCTGTAGCTTCATTCACAACGGATAAGATCGATGTTTGCGTAGGGGGAGCTTTACAATTCAACAGTACCAGTAATGGCGCTGATGGTACCATCACTCAGTGGGTTTGGGATATGGATAATGGAGATACTAGATCCCAACCAACCTTCACGTATACTTATCCGGCTGTTGGAACCTATACTGTCAGTCATTATATCATCAATAGTTTTAACTGCAGAAGTACTACGGCAACAAAAACTGTTTCCATCAATCCCTATCCGATAGCCGATGCCGGTCCGGATAAATTGATGCTGGAGGGCGGACAAACACAACTAACTCCAGTGAATAACAACTCTATGCCAGTAAGCATTCGTTGGAGGCCTGCTACGTACTTGAGTGATTCGACAATACTTTCTCCTATTGCACGACCTACCGATGATATCTTCTATACCTATGTTATAACAACGGATAAGGGTTGTTCTGCACAGGATATAGTTTTTGTCAAAGTGCTAAAAACGCCGAGTGTGCCGAATATTTTCAGTCCCAATGGTGACGGGGTTCACGACACCTGGATCATACCTTATCTGGATACGTATCCGGGATGCACGGTGGAAGTCGCGAATCGTTATGGTCAGTTGGTATTTCGTTCGGTTGGTTATCCAACCCCTTGGGATGGTAAAGTCAACGGGAATCCTGTGCCGGTAGGAACCTATTATTATGTCATCGATCCAAAAAATGGTCGTAAACGCATCGCCGGTTACGTCGACATCATTCGCTAAATCATGCGCAGGATCTTTTTATCCATATCTGTTATATTAAGCCTGCTTTCACACGGACAGCAGCGCCCACATTATACACAGTATGTCATCAATCCATTCATTCTGAACCCGGCCTTGGCAGGTATCGATAACTACACTGATCTGAAGATGGGTGTTAGGGATCAATGGGTAGGCATGAAAGGGGCACCCAATACATCGTATCTAAGTATTCACGGCCCATTGGGTAAAAGTGATTACAGGACCTCTTCCACATCCTTTGGGGTTCCGGGGGAAAATCCGAGAGGTAAATCCTATTGGGAGAATTATACCGCGGCTGAACCGCACCACGGGTTGGGATTGAATCTGATCAACGATCGAACCGGAAGTTTCAATTTTTTCAATGCTGCCGTCAGTTATGCGTATCACATCGGATTGAATCCAACCACGAATCTTTCGGGCGGACTCAGTGCAGGTCTAACCAAGATCAGCATCGATGCAACCATGCACGACTTCAGTGGATCCGGTGATCCAAGCGATCCGGCCACCGGATCAGGTTTTCTGACGGAGCTGACGCGGATCAAACCACAAATGGCCGCCGGTCTCTGGTTGTACTCCCGAGATTATTTTGTCGGATTCTCTGCTCAAAACGTGTTGCCACAAACTCTCAACTTCGTTGACGACAATACCGCCGTACTCACCAAAGGGCGTTTTATTCCGCACTTATTTCTGACGGCAGGGTATCGTTTTTTGGTTGGGGATGACTTAAATGTTACGCCCTCGGTGATGGTGAAGTATATCCAGAATAGTTCCTTTCGACAATACCAACCGGAGTTCAATCTGAAGTTGCAATACCGAGATCAGTTGTGGACAGGAGCCAGTTATCGGCTTGAAGATGGTTATGCAGCTTACTTAGGCCTCAATGTCAGTAACACCTTTAATATTAGTTACGCGTTTGAAAAATCATTGAACAATAACATCCTGCGTGATTTCAACAGGGGTACACATGAAATGGTCTTCGGTTTCATTTTGGGTAACAAGTATAGCGAGAAATGTCCTCGTTGTTACTGACCTGATTCATCTAGCTCATTCGTGATCTCATAAAAAAGTCCCGCCGTTAGGCGGGACTTTTCATATTCAAAGAGTTGGTTTCGATCAATTGATCGAAACAGTGTTAGGAGCAGTGACTGATTGCCCTGACGTTTTCATCTCGATCTGCTTAGGAGCAGGTACTTGAGTAGTAGGGGCTTTGCTCATATCAGCCAGGGTAGGGGCGATCACGAGCGATACGATCGACATCAACTTGATCAGAATGTTCATGGACGGTCCGGAAGTGTCTTTGAATGGATCACCTACGGTATCACCTGTTACAGAGGCCTTATGGGGCTCAGATTTTTTATAGAACATCTCGCCGTTGATCTCAACTCCTTTTTCGAATGATTTCTTGGCATTGTCCCAAGCACCGCCGGCATT
>CANGZN010000002.1 GCA_947458625.1 Chitinophagaceae bacterium | reverse complement strand
TTTCCGGAGAGCGTGAATGTGGATGTTGGTCTCGGATAAACCTGGATGGTTGATGTGGCCGTGGCCAAACATCCACCTGCACTGGTATGCGTATATGTGATGGTATGTGTACCCGGACCAGCAGCACCCGGATCGAATTGGCCTGTTGCAGAGGTACCCGGACCACTGTACACACCCGTACCGGTTACTCCATTCGTAACAGTAGCATTTGCGATCGAGAACGGTGCGATGTTTTCACAAACCGGATTGAGGGCTGCATAACTCAAGGCAGGCGTCACTTTGAATGTGGCTTGAATCGTGGTATCCTTGAAACATCCATTAGCAGTAGTCGCTTCCAGCTTGATCGAATAATTTCCTTCTTGGTAATTATGTGACGGGTTTTGTAAGGTAGACGTATTGGGATTCGATCCATTCGCATTGGGATCACCGAAGTTCCAAAGCCAGGTGGCAGACTGTCCATCCGGAACATTCGTCGTGTTGACAAATGAAACCGTTCCACTTGTCGGTAAGCAACCAGCTGACGGCAACGTGAAATTCGTACGCGGACGAGCATGCACTAAAATCGTCTGCGTGATAGAGTCGGCACAACCACCCGCCGAAGTAAAAACATATTTGATCGTATGCGTACCGTAACCTGCAAGTGCTGGATTGAACTGCCCGGCAGCGGTTGTACCCGGTCCGCTATATACACCCGTTCCGGTCACACCATTGGTTACTGTGGCACTGGCGATAGAGAAAGCAGGAGCGTTCTCACAAACAGCATTGAGCGTAGTATAACTCAACGAGGGTTTCACTCGTAAAGTAGCCTGTATAGTGGTGTCTTTATAACAACCATTGGCCGTTGTCGCTTCCAATTTGATCGAATAGGTTCCATCGCCATAATTATGAGATGGGTTTTGCAGTGTAGAGGTATTCGGATTCGACCCGTTCGCATTCGGATCACCGAAGTTCCAAAGCCAGGTTACACCCTGTCCGTCGGGAATATTCGTCGTATTGGTGAACGTAACCAATCCGCCCACAGGCAAACAACCGCCGGCAGGGATCGTGAAGTTGGTACGCGGGCGTGCATGAACCAGTATTGTTTGCGTTACTGAGTCAGCACATCCGGCAGCCGATGTGAATACATATTTAATTGTATGCGTACCATATCCCGCCAAAGCTGGATTGAATTGTCCGGCTGCTGTCGTACCCGGTCCGCTGTAAACTCCTGTACCTGTCACTCCATTCGTGACGTTTGCAGAGGCGATGGAGAATGCCGGTGCGTTTTCACAAACAGCATTTAAGGCAGTATAGGTGATGGCCGGTTTCAGATTAAAAGTCAGCAATTGTATACTGGTATCTACACAACCATTGATGGTAGTAGCCCAGAACTTGATCGAATACGTTCCTTGTTGGTAACTATGAGAAGGGTTTTGCAGCGTGGATGTATTCGGATTGGATCCGTTCGCATTGGGGTCGCCGAAATTCCAGTTGTACCCCAAGAAGGTTTGTGCATCCGGTGTAGAGGCTGTTCCGGTGAATTGAACCACGCCGGCGGGCGATAGGCATCCAGAGGCATTGTTGGTGAAGTTCACGGTCGGCTTATGGAACACCGTTACGGTGCGTGTGACGGTATCAGAGACGCAGGTTGCGCTGGATTTGGTCACGTGCTTGATCGTGTAGGTGCCCGCAACCGGATAGGTGTATGTAATAGTCGGACCCGTAGTTACCGTTTGTGTTACGCCGTTTCCAAAATCCCAATACCAAGAATTCACCGCGATCGAAGCGCTGGAGGTGTCTACAAGCGTAAATGAAGTGCCCACACAGAGTTGACTGGGGTTGACCCTGAATTCAGCCGGCGGCTTATCATATACAGTGATCTGCTTTAGTGTATCAGAAGCACATCCGTCGGCCGTGACAACTGACAATCGAACATCATTTATTCCCGGGGAAAGCAGGCGAACCTGGTTTTGTCCGTTTGCCGTCACACCACCGGGGAATGTCCAATTGAACGTTTGCACATTGTATCCGTTCGGTGTCGGTGAGCTTCCGGTAAAGTTTACCGCATCCAACGTACAACCTGAGTATGTATACGTAAAATCGGCTTTCGGCTTGGCCTTTACAATGATGGCGATCGAAAGATCGTCGCGATTGTAACAATTCTCAATGTTCGGGTTATAGGCTTTTACCGGAATGATGAAAGTGTCCACGCCATTGAACACATAGGTACCCGGCAGATCATATTGAAAATAAGGGACACCGTTCACTAATGTAGTTGCGGTAGGTACCGGATTACTCAGTATCACATCGGTATTCGGTGTGATGCTGTTGCCCAAAGCACTCAGCAGCACATCGAGCTTGGTGGGTTGGTACGCCATCAGCACGGAGAGCTTGACGGGAGTCCCCTGACAAGTAAAGAGATGCACCGGCGTGTTTGGATCGGGCGTGTTTTGTAGTTGACTAAGCGCACTAAGATTATTCAGATACGCACCACCGTTATAGGCATAGCTCTCCGCACCACCCAGCCCGTAGGTGACCGCCGTGAACGTAGAGTCGCTCGTCACAATGCACTGGGCCTGTGCTGAAGGCCATCCTTTTACCACCACCGAATAACCCGGACGATTCGGATGGGCATATACATGATTAAACGTGGAAGAACCATCGATGCGAAGCGATGTAACACCATTGGTCGGTATGATGATGGTAACATAATTCACAACAATGGACTGTCGGTTGTTCCGATAAAATCCGATCCGCTTGATCGACTGTTCCAGCGGACTCAAATACACCATTTCGGGATCACCCTGACTGCCCGGGTTACAAGTTGACGATCCGGACATGAACTGCGCCACTGCAATAGGCTTATCGGCCTCGATGACGTCAGCCGTATTACTGGTGAACTGATAGATGCCATTCACGGCACCGGTGAGTATTACTCCATTTCGCTTCACCACGGTACCCGCCTCTTTCACGGCAACCTTATAAACGGAGGTCATGAATACAGAAGCATTGATCACCGTTGCGGAGTTTGCCGTCGAGAATGGAGCGGTAAGGTATAGCTTACCCCAAGTTTGAGTTGGAAAGCATTGCTGCATGTCATTGTCACGACCCGATCCTGTTCCGCAAGCGAGCTCCCCACGGGTACGGCTGCTTCCGGAGAATACAGCGATCGGGTAGCAATCCCCCGATGCATTGGCAACCGATTTGATCCTGGATCCGGTGAGCTGTGGTCCGTTTCCGTCGGCATCAGATGGAGCAACGAACTGATAGATCTCGCCTTTATTCAAGTTTACATAAAACGGAACGCCGGCGGGCTTACCGGTGAGAGTGGTGACAGCAGGAGTGACCTCAATTCGTGTATTGTCTTCCTTAGCAATGGTGTAACACCAGGAATAACCCGGTCCGCCCGCATTGACCTGATAACTGTTGATCGAGGTATATGAATAGCCCCATGATTCGATCGGCAACAACATCGTTGCCCCGGAGGAGACGCTACCGAAAATATGTGCATACGCAACGATGGGCACATCGCTGATGATGTGAATGGAGCGATTGAATAAGTTCTCGGAACCCAATCCACCGAAGCTGACCGGCAAGTCGAATAAGCGACAATCTAATCCGGTTACACTCGCACCATAGTTATTAGTGGGCGTGTTCACTCCTTTAGGCAATAGCCGTGAAGCCAACACTGTTCCGGCAGGTACTACATATACCGAATCCCAGATCAGTGTTCTTCCTTTCACGATGACACGCACATTGGCTGTTTGTTCAGCGCTGAAGTACAACACCATGTCCTGCGCGTTGCTTTGACCCGGCTCCATAAACTGATGATGCCCATAGCCCACCCGGAACTCTTTCCCTCTGTTGGAAAGACCTGCCGTTTGGGCAAAAAGGGATCCATTGGCGGTCAGCAGCAAGCCAACCGCCAGCAGGAATCTCCCCGCTCGGTACCAATTCGAAAGTCTCATCGTTTTTATTTCATCATCTCACCAGGTTCACGGAGCCTTTGCGTTGAACGCGTTCTCCGGTACGAAGCAAGATGTCACATACATAGATATAGACACCGGATGGCTGTGGTTGCCCTTTGTGGCTACCATCCCAAGCCAGTGCCTGGTTAGTTGATTCAAATATTCGCTCGCCCCACTGGTTGTACACAGAGAAACGCATACTGCGGATCACATTGCTGTACACCTGCAACACGTCGTTCAATCCGTCGTTATTCGGCGTGAAGCTGTTGGGGATATAGATCTGGTCAGTCACCGTCTGTCCGGTCACAGGTGCAGATACCGCCGGATTACATCCTCCATTGGCGCGAACACGCAACGTAACAGATGTACCCAATGGCAGACCCGTGATTATATGGGTTAATCCGAGCGATCCGGAAGATGGTGTATTCCAGGTAGTGCCATTATCGATGGATACTTGATAAGAGGCTGCACCCGCAACGGCGTTCCAGCGCCATACAATGATGCTGGTGCCTACAGAATCCACGACGGCGACTGGCGCCACCAGATTCGGAAGAATATTTGCATAGGCTCGATCTCGGGTGCTGCTCGCACAACCATTGATCACCGCTTCAGCCCAGACAGATGTGAGTGCTGTTACGTTATTCAGTACAAACGTAGTACCCGTACCAAGAAGCGTTCCGCCCGTAGCCGCATTATACCAGTTATATACACCGCCAGCAACCGGATTCTGTATAGTAAAGGTTGCATTGGCTCCGATACATACATATACGGTATCCTGCGTGATGGCAACCGTCGGCAACGGATTGATCGTGACCGGCTTGGTCGTATCACCGATACAACCGTCAGCTGCTACCGCACGCAAACGCACGTTGTAAGTACCCGGCGTTGCAAACGTGTATTGCGGGTTTTGCAAGATGGAAGTGCCATTCGTTGGCGGATCGTTGAAACTCCAGCTCCATGAATTGACGGCTACGTTGTTACTAGGGACAGACGTACCATTGAACTGAAGTGGTGTACCCAAACATCCGTTTCCGCTGACGGTAAAGTTCGTGAGCGGCGCCGCAATCACGTTGATGTTGAGATTTATCTCCACAGATCCGTCACATCCCTCCAAACTCGGATCATATACCTTGATGGGAATTGAATAGGTACCTGTCTGTGTAAACGTATACTGCTGTGGTAGGGTATAGATATAGAATTTCCGTCCATTCACGACCACCGAATCGATCGGCACGGGATTGACCTGCGTCACGTTCGCATTCGGTGTAAGGCTGGAAATGTCACTCAGCTGCCAAACCAGTTGCGTTGGTCGGAGTGAGATCTGCATCGTGATGCGGAACGGCGTTCCCCTACACGTATACGAACTGGCAGCACCGGTATTGAATACGTTGTTGAACGTCGGCAACGCACTCAAATTCTTGACCAGCGTACCCGCATTATAACCATAGCTCTCCACCGAACCCAGTCCGTATGTGATCGCATTGAATGCACTATCGCACTGAATGATGTGCTGTGCCGCGGCACTACCCAAATTGTGACGCACACAACTGTAACCTGGCAAGGCCGGATGTGCGAATACATCAGTGAAGGTGTTGATGCCGTCAATAGTAAGAGAGCTGAGTCCGGCAGTTGGCAACACCACGTTGATATAATTATTGTTGATCGAGAACTGGTTGGTCGAGTAGAATACCGCACGCTTGATGCCCTGCTCAATGGGACTGATATACATCACCTCAGGGTCGCCATTACCGGTTGGACCAGCCAAACCCGGACATTCATCGGCGCTGGTAGAGATCATGTACTGCGCTACCATCACAGGTTTGTCTGACTCGATATAGCTGGCCGTACTCGGACCCGTACCGGTTGTGATACCGAACTCATAATAATTACCGGGCACCACCAAGGTAGCCGGATTAAGTATCACTCCATTACGACGAACCACTGTGGTTGGATCTTTCACCATCACACGCCATCTATTCGAATTGTACTGTGTATTGGATGCTGAATTCGCCGTACCGAATGTCAGATACTTGGTTCCCCAGGCCTGATTCGGAAATACTTGTTGAATGAAGTTGTCTCCGTTCGAGAAATAACAGATCGCTGTACGACTACTACCAGAGAACACGCCGATCGGATAGCATTTGCCACTGGCATTGGGAATAGACTTCACGCGGCTACCGGACATATCCGTTCCGGCAGACCCGGTAACAGTACCCATCACCTGATATACTTGTCCACGGTTCAGATACACCTGGAACGGAACACCCGCCGGACGACCACCTTTCGTAGCTACTGCTGGCGTGATCTCTACTAACGTACTATCTCTATCCGCAACCACCGTGAACCACGAGTAACTATTATTACTGTAATACTGACTTGAGTTGAGTGTGGTGTACTCATACCCCCATGCACCAGTAGGCAATAACAAGCCTGCACCGGATGTGGCTCCATCCAGAATATGTGCATATGCTACAATAGGCTTATCACTTTCAATACTGATGCCTCGGTTGAACAAACCTTCATCGGTAAGGCGTGCATCAACCAATCCGTTCTCCGGCATGAGGTCGCTCACCCGAACGGTATTCGCGGGAATCGCATAATTGCGGACCCAGTTGGTGCCATTGACTTTTACCGTCACATTCGCTGAGTCCTCTGCACTCAAGTACAATACCATTGACTGTGAATTCGAGAAGTCAAAACTGTAATGGTGACCGTAACCGACCCAGAAACGACGACCGCGGTTCGAGGTGTCCAGTGTATTGGATGGTGGTGCCGGCGGTGGCGGAGCCTGACCGTCGGTCATACCGGTAAACTTGCCGAGGAAGCTGAGGTTGCTTTCGTTGATCACATTCATCAGACCATCAACAGCACTATTTGAAGAAACAAACCAAGTGCCGGCTGGAACCGTACGTCCCATCTTTACTGTATTCTCCTGAGGAATATTGCGCATCCAAGGATCGATGTAATACTGGCGGTTGGTAAATCCGGTCGGTGTGCTTCCGGAAATCGATACATCCGTATAATAATACATGGAGGCCTGACCCGCTGCCAGTCCGGGCGGAATGACACCGGAGTAACGACGTATATCTACATTAGAAGGAGCAGTGGCGCCCCAAGTGATCTTCTGTACGGTATCGGTACCGAACATATAATATTGCGTGATGCCCGGTGCAGGCGCGGCCGGTGTGGCAGGCAGTACCGGTGGTGTAACCGTCGGCAAGAATTCATAGGCACCGAGGTCAGGTACACCGGCGGTCAATGTAGTTGGACGCGCAGCGCCATTGATGTCAACGTTATTATCAACGATCTGTTCTCCACGACCGTGCATAGCCCACACGTCAGGGTTGGTCGGATCAGGCTGCAATTCATCTCCTGCTGCAAAAGCAGGCGTGTAGGAAATGGAATTAAAATCCCAGTTCTGTGCATTGCGCCAATCCTGCAAGGTTGCATATCCGGTTGTTCCGAAATTGACCAAGGTGGTACCATTCGTTTTGAACATATTATAATCCGAATAGATAGCAGATACATTCACATAGTAAGCTGCACGACCGGCACCGGAATTATAGAAAATGTTATTACGGATATCAGATACGCCGGCAGTGGTGGTGCTGTGACTGAAATAAGCGGCCACGTTTGTTGCACCGGTGCCAGTTCCACTGGATACAACCGTATTGTTATAATACTTCACACCGCCATTTCCACCGGTTCCGTAAAGTCCGTACAAAGTAGCCCCCGTAGATCCAACGTTGATCACGTTGTTGCGGGTAAAATTACCTTGCATGGTTGTCAAATAGATGCCATATACAGCAGCCGTCTGTGTGCTTTTCAAGATCACCTTATTGTTAGAAACACTACCGGTGTTTTGAACCGATCCACATCCGGTACCATAGATGCCATAGGATGTTTGAGTGGTGGTGCCACCGATCACCTTGTTGCCATTGATCTGGTAGGCAGAATCCAGGTTATTCGCATACACCCCGTATCCGATCGCCGAGCGGGTATCGAGCAACGTCACTTCATTTTTGCTGACAGACGTAAAGTTGCTGTTGCCTACATACACCCCGTTGTTGTTGAATCCAGAAACGAAATTGCTATCGATGACGTTGTTTGAAGTGACCAGCGTGGTAGAAGTACCGGTATAATAAATACCCTGCGTACCACCGATCACGGTGTTTCCTTTGATCGTGTTGTTAGTACCCACCAGGCTTCCGAAAACACCGGCAACCGTGGTACCGGTTCCGGTTCCCACCGGTGCAATAACTCGACAGTTCAATAAACTGTCAAAGGAGGCAATGCCGGCAAATTCAACCGCGCGACCATTCGTCGCATTGGTGGCTGTGATGGTAATGCCGCGGAAAGTGATGTACTGTGCACTATCAAACTCAAGTGTATAATTGCTTGTAGCCAGCATAGCATCATACGTGAGATTCACGGAAGTGGCATTCCCGTTGGCACTTTGGAAGGTAACCCGACTCGTAGGCGATGCACCGGTAATGCGACGAATACGAACTTGCTCGGTATAGGTACCGGGTGCCACATTGAACGTGACCGCACCACCGATACCACAATCCATCACCGCAACAGCTTCCACAAAGGAGTTGAAGTTCACGCCGGTTGGATAGTTAGTCGGTTGTGTATTATTGATTGTATAAACACCCGGAGGGAATGGCGGGTTCATGGTCACCTGTACGGGTGTCGACGTGGCCGACTGTCCGCTACAAGTCATCACACACTGATACCAGAAGCTACCGCTGGCGAGAATGGTTGTGTCAGCGAACAAACGAGTTCCACCGAGGTTGGTCCACGGACCGGTTGCGGAAGTACCTACCTGCCATTGGAACGTCTGACCCGCACCGGCAGAGTTGCCGCTCAGATCCAACAGGATTGGCGTACCGATACACATACCCACATTCGGTGTGGCCGTAGCAGCACCACTGGCCGGTGGTGCAATACAATCCGGTACGGCAAACTCCCAAGCACCGATATCCGGCGTGGTTACACTACGAGAAGCATTCACGATATCCGATGTGATGCCCACGGGTGCGGCCTTATTATCAAGCGTTACACTACGAGGTTTGAAGTCGCCTGTTACCGGGTTTGTATAGAATGGATTGATGGTGACGGAGTTGGCGTCCTGCGTGGAAGCAGCCTGCCAAGCAGCCAGTGTAGTACGATTGGCGCCATTGAATCCTACATGGGATTGGGGTGCCGTCAAATAGAAGTTATTGTTGTTGGAAGTGAACGTGGTCGTAGTCGTTGCGAAGTACAGACCGACTTTAGTTCCCTGTCCACCACGAGCGATGGAGATCAAGTTATTCTTGAATTCCAATCCGGCCGCAGCTGTGATCTGATAGAATGCATAGGCAAGACTCGTGGTAGATGCCGCTGCATCATCAAAACTGATGGTATTATGATAACACCAGGCATTATCTGAGCTGCTGTTATACACACCATAAATAGCACCGGCGGAGCGGATATCGTAGATGGCATTGTTGCTGATCACATTCTCCAAGCCGCTAAGCGCATCGGTACCCGTTAAATAAATACCGTAGAAGGCCGACGTGCTACCCGGATCCCCACCGAATGGATTGAAGATCCGATTCTTGTTGATACTGACTTTCGTATTCAGTCCGGTCATATAACAACCATAGAATGTGGTTGGCGTGGCGCGGTTAGGTCGCGTGATGCGGTTGGATTCGATCAGCGTATTGAAATTACCCAAGTGGTATGTACCATATAGATAGAAGTCGCGGATCGTATTATCGATGATCTTGTTATTGCCAACCGCATTGGTGGTACTACCCACCATGGTGATGCCATAGTATCCACCGATGATCGTATTCTTCTCAATGATGTTTCCATCACTTTCGTTCAGACCGGAAGTAGTAGGTGTATCACCCGCACTATTAACGATGCCCGCGAAGTTGGTTGACGTAGAAGTTATGTTCAGGGTGATGGTACATTTCCGGATCACATTGGAATCGGCGCCATTGGTGAGATGGAACCCATATCCGAAATCAGTAGCCGTACTTCCTTGCGGCACTACATTCAAACTGTCGAAGATGAAATAATCCGTTCCGCTCAATTTGAATACAGCGCGCTGTGCTGTGTTGGCAGAAAGGAAGGTGATGGTTTCGCCATTACCATTGAATGTAACGGTATTCACCGCCGATGTTCCCTGTACATAGGACATGTTCACCTGTTCATTATACGGACCGGTGCCGGAAACCACATTAAATACGATGGGACCAGCGATACCGCAACGCAAGGCTGCATAAGCCGCATTGAAACTGTTGTAGTTAGTACCCGCAGTTGGCTGATTCCGATTAATCGTATACGTGCCGGCTGGGAACAACGCATTCACCAGTACCTGTACCGGTGTAGAGAAAGTTGTACTTCCCGAACAGGTCACCGCACAACGATAGTACAAGGTGGTAGTCGGATTCAGGTTGTAATTCGGATTGTTCTGTGAGGGACTGATGTTGGTCCAGGGTCCTGCCAGCGTAGTAGCCGATTGCCACTGATAGGTCTGTCCGGTACCGAATGAGTTGTTGATCAATCCGAGTGAAACCGGTTCGTTGGGACAGATCGGGGCAGACACGCTAGAAGTTGCATCCCCAGGAGTGGGAGGAGTGGTACAACCCGCTACGTCAAATTCCCAGGCACCGATATCCGGTGTGGTGGCACTACGGGTCGCACCGATCACATCGGTTGTAATGCCAACAGGAGTGCCGAGATCGTTCAGCGCCGGAGCCGTTGGCTTTAGATTACCAATGGCAAAGTTCTGATAAGATGGATCGATGGTTACAGAGTTCGCATCTTGTGTAGATGCCGCTTGCCAGTTGGCCAAGGTAGCCTGATTAGCTGTACCCCACACGCCATAATTCACAGAAGCCGATGGCGTAAAATAAATATTGTTGTTATTGGAAGCTATGACGCTAGCCGTGGATGCCACATGTATACCGGCACGCACAGTCGCTCCGCCGCGATTCAACGAGATCAGGTTGTTCTTGAATTCAATACCTGCTGCTACCGTCGTCTGATAGAAGCCACGGGTAAGCTCTGTAGCTACAGCCGTGCTGGCCGCATCATCAAATGAGATCGTATTGTGGTAGTAGAAAATATTATCTGAGCTCAAGTTGTATATACCATAGAGCGATCCATTGCTCTTGATGTCGTAGATCACGTTGTTAGTGACACGATTTTCCAGACCGGCCAACGCATCCACTCCGGTAGTATAGATACCATATGCGTCATTGGTAGTAGTAGTTGCCGCATCAAATAGGCTGTGAATGTAATTCGCGTTGATACGGGCATTCGTACTAAGTCCCGTAAAATAAATGCCATAGATAGCTGTTCCACTGTTGGTACGGGTCGGGCGAGTGATATCATTCGACTCGATCAGCGCATTGAAAGTTCCATTCATGTAGAACCCATACAAGTAGAACTCTTGTACTTTATTTCTTATGAATCGATTATTCTGGTTGGCAAGTGTACTGCTGCCCACGTTGGTAACCGAATAATAACCACCGATGATCGTATTGTCACTGAACGTGTTTCCGTCACAATTAGCACTACCGGTTGCAGTAGCAGAAGTTGCACTGGAGCTGATCACCACGGGAGTGAAGTTTGTGCTGGTCGAAACGGCATTGGCTTCAATAGTACACTTACGGAATGTGTTGGAGTCGGCATCATTGATCAGTTGTACGGTAAAACCATACTCTGTAGTGGTGGATCCGGTTGCCGTGATCTGTAAGCTATCGAACACAAAATGATCGGCTCCGTTCAGTTTGATGACGGCTCGCTCGTTGGTATTGGTAGAGAGGAAACGGAGTTGTCGTCCGTTACCATTGAAGGTGATCTTATTGGTGGCGGATGCTCCGAATACCGGCGTGATGATCAGTTGTTCGGTGTAGGGGCCGGAGGCAGCATCTACATTGAACGTAACCGGACCGTTGATACCGCACTTGATATAATTATAAGCATCATTGAAGCTGGCAAAGTTGATGCCGCCTGTAGGAAGGGCGCTGTTGATCGTGAAGGTGCCGGAAACAAGTCCGGGTGTAGTGACCAGCACAGATGAACTGTTAGATGACTGGCTGCTGTTCGTACAAGAAACCACACAACGATAGTAGGTGGTCGCCACCTGTGTTCCACTATAGAAGGAGGTGGTAGCACCGGCGATATTGGTCCAGTTGGTGTTATCGGGAGAAGATTGCCATTGATACGTGATGCCGGAAGCAATGGTTTGCCCGCTCAGGGTCAGGCTGATGGTTTGTCCGGCACAAGCAAAGATCGGATTGGCCGCTGCCGTACCTCCGGTTGGGGCACCCGCACAAGCAGTAGCGGGCGTCCAGGCAAAAGTGATGTTGGGACGAGTTGTCTGTGTCCCCGTATTAGTAGTAGTGGTTGAACCGCACAGATTGTTCAGGTTATCAGCGCGGTAATTATGGGAGCCGTTGAAGGACAATCCAGTAGTCCAAGGAACAACGGCATTTTCAGTAAAGAGGGTTCCAGCAGTGGTGTTCGCATCTCCATTACAAACCTCAACGAGAATGTTGTCTGTTCCGTTCCAGTTGAATGCAGAAGGGAGAGTGAACGTATTCACACCCTGAATCGGTTGATAGTTGGTTGCCACTGTTGCAACGGTTGGACCAGAGAATGCATCCCAGGTAGCAGTAGCCAATGAAGTGGAAGTCGTATGACCGATACGGATCTGATAAGCTTCGATCACACCGGTTGTACCAACCGATACCACGTTGTATTTTATAGCTGTAATCAGACCTGGTCCCATACCGGCTGCCGTTAACTCAGACGCGCGGTAGAGATACTGCATACGAGAGCCTTCATAAAAATCCTGCAACGGACATGGGTAGGTGGTAGTTCCATTCCCTACCGTGCCGGTACCAATATTTATGTCCAGTTGCGCCTGTGCTTGTTGCGGCACAGATAAAAAAGCGATCATCAAAAGAAAACTGGAAACAAACGGAAAAAACCTTCTCATAAAATCAATTTTTATTGGACGATAGAAGTAGTCTATAGATCGCATGCAAACATGAAAACATCATGATGCACAACGAAGGGTGTTTTGGTTTTACAAATCAGTAGTCTCGCCCCTTTGCGAAACTGCATTCAAATAAAAGTCATGGAAAACGGGTCCGGAAGACTTCCCTCGAAACAGCCAACTGGGGGGTGATTACCTAAGTGTTAAATATAATTTATTTTTTAGGCAGTTTTGAATCAAAATTCAAGCCTCTACTGTACAACAAATTCTACAAGGTCCCTCCGAAGATTATTCGACAAGATTGGGGCTCATTGTTGAGTATATATAATTGATTACATGCATATTATATGTATACTATGTCATTTTTATAGCTAACGATTGTTTGGGTAAATGGTGCTTACAACCTCCCGATCGCTGACAGGGGGGAAGAGCTGATAAAATCTGCCGACCCCGATAAAGGGTTCCGGCTGATGCAGGCAAATGAAACGATCAACTTTGGGAATGATTCTGGCGGCCGCCTCGCGAGAGGAGACGGGTACGGCCACCCAAATAGCCAGGGGGCTATGGGACTGTACCATATTTATCGCATGAAGTAGGGTGCGGCCGGTGGCAATACCATCGTCTACCAGTAATACGACCTTACCACGTAGTTGGGTTAAGGGCCGATCATTGCGGTAGATCCTGTTGCGTTCACGCAGCAGCTGTTGTGCTTTTCGGATTTGATGATCAAGCTCTTCGTCAGATAATAATTGTTTTTCATCTATCCAGGACTCCTCCAAACCAACCGCCCCGATGGCATACTCCGGATTATTGGGCGTGGTCAACTTTTTTATCAGTAACACGTCCATCGGGGCATGCAGTGCCACCGCGATCTGTGATGCGATAGGCACTCCTCCACGCGGTATCCCTAAAACGACCATCTTATCCGGATCAGCTAAAGGAATTTTGGGGATCAATTGCGCGGCAGCATCCGCCCGGTCTTTGAAGAGTGCCTCTTCCATGCACACAAAATGCCATTTGAAAGGAATCTAACCGGTGAGCAAGATCAGAGGACACTCAACTCCTCGTACCCTTAACTTCTCATCCCTGCCTGCCGGCAGGCAGGCTTCATCTTTCACCTTTCATCCTTCAAGTCGCGTATCGCGACGGAGGCACACACAGCACCGAAAACGGCGGGCAAGTAAGAGATGGTTCCGTAGGCGGACTTTTTATAGTTTTTTCCGTCCGTCAGCATTAAGCTCTCTTTGATCGGTTCTTCCGGGGAGAAAACCACTTTGAGTCCGCGTCGAATACCGAATCGTTTTTTCAATTGCTTACGGATCTGCTGGGCGAAGGGGCAATTATACGTTTCTGCAATATCGACCACCTGCAAACGAGTCGGATCGAGTTTCGCGCCGGCACCCATACTGCTAATCAGGGGGATCTTTCGTTCGACGGCCGTCTTAATGAAGGTGATCTTGGGTGTAATGCTGTCGATCGCATCAATGAGATAGGAGGGCGTTTCGGCAATGGAATCAAGCACTTGTTCAGGGCGTATAAAAGAATTGATCACATGCAATTCCAATTCAGGATTGATGGCGCGCAGCCGCTCGGCCATAATGGATGCTTTGGACTCACCGTGGTTGGTGGCCAATGCCGGAAGCTGTCGATTTCTATTGGTGGGATCGACCACATCACCATCGATGATAGTCATTTTTCCAACACCGGCGCGGGCCACAAACTCAGCCGCATAGGACCCCACCCCACCTAAACCGACCACACATACATGTGATGATGCAAGTCGCTTCAATGCAGTTTCCCCAATGAGAAGTTGCGTACGAGAGAGCCAGGATAGGTCGGTGGTCATGATGAACGATTGGAGTGCAAAACAACAAAATCCTTCCCGTTCACAAGGGAAATCGAGCCGAATGAGGATAATTTCCCTCGGAGAAAAATTTTGTTCTCTCTTGGAAGGGAATGGATTTACTCTATATTTGTTATCGGTTTGCAACACAAACCCATTTAAATTCTAAAACTTTTAACCATGGCAACCAAAAAGAAAGCCGCCAAGAAAGCAGCAAAGAAGCCTGCTAAGAAAGTGGCTAAGAAACCCGCGAAAAAAGTAGCGAAGAAAGCAGCGAAGAAGCCTGCTAAGAAAGTGGCTAAGAAAGCCGTAAAAAAAGTAGCTAAGAAGAAGTCAGCTCGTAAACCATCTGCTGCCTTCATGAAGCCCCTGACACCTAGCGCCAACTTGGCTGCTGTAGTCGGAAGCAAGGCTATGCCCCGCACCGAAGTGGTGAAGAAGATCTGGGGTTATATCAAGACGAACAAGCTGCAGGACAAAACCAACAAGCGCATGATCAACGCTGATGCGAAGCTCAAAGCCGTATTCGGTGGTAAGAGCCAAGTATCCATGTTTGACATGGCGAAGCATTTGGCTAAGAACCTGAGCTAAGCAACGCTTTGCCCAACTGAATGAAGGCACCCTCGGGTGCCTTTTTTCATGCCATTTCTGCTGCGTACATGGGTTGTACGGAACGGATCGTCCATTGGAACGACTCTAAAGAAACGGGTGTGAGTAAGCAACTCCGGACGCGTGTATTGCGGTAACGGCGACATTCATTTGAATTCTTCGCCAACAAAATGACAGATACGCCATACGGTAACAGATCTAACGCCTCTGGTGAGGGAATAAGGCGAGCATCGAGGTAGACGACATCAAAATGGCCAGCCTCGGAAAGAGCCTCTGTCCACGTTTCGGCCATCTGAATACCCGATATGTCGGGATGATTGTCGGCAAAGGAGCGGAGTGTCAACTCAGTCTCTGCGTCATTGGTACAAATCAGTACATGTATAGTAGGGTGCATGATGCAAACCTACAGGTCCGGAAAACGCTCATTTATGAGTTTAATCAGTGAAAGAGAGTTTTTCAGTTGGAGTTTTTTGAGAATTTTAGCCCTATGGGTATCCACCGTTCGTGGTGAGAGGAATAATTTTTCCGCGATCTCCTCGGTTGTACATCCTTCCTTCAGCAATTTAATGATATCGATCTCCCGGTCGGTAAGTGAATTGAGTCGGGCCGACTCATCATCCTCCATCAGAATATTTTGCGTGATCCGGTTCTTGATCTCCGCACAGATATAGGTTTTGCCCTCCATCACTTCATTGATCGCCTTATACATTTCATCCTTGGTAGAATTCTTGGTGACATAGCCCATTGCCCCATTAGAGATCATGCGCTTGGCGAAAGAGGGTTGATTGTGCATAGAAACCCCGATGGTACGGGAGTTGGGTGATTTCTCCCGGATCATCTTGACCGCATCCAACCCCGATATCGGCAAAATATTGATATCCAATATGACGATCTGTGGCTGCAGATCTGCCACCTCATCAAGCAACGATTGTGTGTTGTCATATACCTTAACCACCTCATAGGCCGGATCGAGGTTGATGAGGGTGGCCCAGGTTTCAGCAATGAGTACGTGATCATCAGCGATAACGATTTTAATCTTGGTTGACATAATTATTCGGTTGGCAATTGTATAAACGTTTTTGTTCCTTTCCCAGGCGCGGATTTGATCTCTATCAGCCCCTTGTAGAATCCGATACGAGAACGCATACTGTCCAAGCCTACCCCCTTCTGGATCTTGGCTTTATCGAATCCTTTTCCATCATCGAGATAATCCATATGAAGATCGGTTCCCTTGAAATACAGGTGTATCGAAATCGTATCCGCATTCGCGTACTTGAATGTGTTGTTGAGCAACTCCTGCAACACCCGGTAGACAACGATCTTCTTATCCAGTGTGAGACGGGAATCCTCTGCTTGAGGATATACCTTTAGTTTGAATACGGGTTTCGAGAGGATGCCGTAACTCTCCACGAGCTCTACCACAGAATCACGTAATCCCAAGTCACGGATGGCGGGTGGTGCCAACGTGCGAGATAAGGTACGCACCTGCTCCAGCGTTTGTTTTACCGTCTTCTCCAGCTGCGCAATATCAACCGGATCATACACAGCCTTCGACTTGATCATGTTCAGGAACAGAGACATGTAGGCAAGCATTTGTCCTACCCCGTCATGCAGATCTCTTCCAATCTGAGAGCGTTGGTCTTCTTCTGCTTGAAGCTTGGCTTCCAAAATATATTTTTCCTGATTGATACGCTCCTCCAGCAACTGCTGCTCCATCGAACGGATGCGGGTAACATCCCAGTGAATGCCTACCGAACCCCGCACCTTTCCATTCACATCAAACACGGGCGCACCGCTGATGACCAGTCGGGCTACTTCGCCGGATTTACGAGTCATATTTAACTCATAAATCGACTCCTTACCTTTTTTTCGACCTCTTTCCTGTTCAGATAATATTTTCTTATCCTCTTCGCTAATTACAAACAGTCGCGAAGCCACCTGTCCCTTCATTTCGGATATCACATATCCGGTAATGCGCTCCATCGCGTTGTTAGCATAAATTATCCGCTCTTCCTGGTCCACTTCCAGCACCCCCAGATCCATATTCTCAAAGAGCGTCCGATATTTCTCTTCGCTGGACTCGAGTGCCTGATGCGCCATTTTTTGCTCATGCACGTCACGGATATGAAACAGCAGGTTTTGATTTTTATCCGTAGGCGAGTCAACGGTTCGAACCGCGGTTTCCACCCAAAGCAATTCTTTATCCTTCTTGACCAGTCTTAACGTGAATGTTTTGATACCGGTACCCTGCAACTCTTTTTTGGAAAAGCTAGGTTTTAGCATTTTCCAACACTCCTCGCAATACAGCTCGTACAAGCTCGTCCCCTTGATTTCCTCCGGCGTATATCCAAGTAATCGATTCACGCCGGGCGAGATATATGAGATCTTCCCCTTCCAATCGGTGATCACGGTAACATCACTTGAATTTTGGGCGATCAATTCAAACTGCTGCTTATCCGCCTCCAGCTCCTTTTGATATTGATACTCTTTGGTCAGGTCGAAATAGGCTCCGATATATCCTACGAATTGCCCGCTTTCCAGAAATCGAGGGACAGCGATCTCGTGGATGTAGTGATATTCACCATCCTTTCCTTTGATGCTGAACACACCATCGATGGGCTCCCGACGTTTGACCTTCTGCCCCCATTCGTCAATAGCGAGTTTTCGGTAATCGGGATGAACCAGCGGAATAAAATCGCTCTGCCCTTTCAATTCTTCTAAGGCAAAGCCGAAGAATTCCTTGGTCTTGTCATTTGAATAGGTGACCAGGTCGTTGTGATCCGACACCCAAACCATCACCGGCAACGAATCCGTAACACGCTTGAATCGCTTCTCACTTTCCAGAATGTACTCCCGGTAAAACTCTGCTCCGCTGACATCCGTAATGCGCCCCGTTAGCACCTCATCATTCAAAAACGGATCGAATTTTTTCTTCACCTCCTCCTCTAGCCAAAGCTGCTTGTGTGTTACAGTATTTTCGATCTGATACTTAAAGGTTACCTGCCCGCTGAAATCAAGCTGACGCATCGCCTCCTGATACGCTTCCAAAGAAGCCGGTAGAATACTTTTTTGTCGCTCCTGTAATGGCTGAGACGTTTTAGTCGGATTGAAACCAAAGAACAGCGGCCAGCGGGAAGTGAAAAAGCTTTTCTCCGGATGATTTTTATAAATGATATAATAGACCGAATCGGTAGACTCCAAAAAATTATTGAGCCGGTAGAAATTATCGTACGCTTTTTCCTGTAGGTGTTTTTGATCGGTGACGTCGAGCAAATAGAGGTTGATGTCGTCCTCGGAAAGTTTTTTATACGTAATGGAAAAAATGCGTCCTTCTGATTTCACCTCCATATTGCCCGCAGCCGATTTGATCAATGAGGAAACAGACTCGAGAAAATCAGCGATCAGATATGCTTTGTTTTGGTACTCGATCACCCGGATGGTCAAGGCCGGTGGGTTTTGATACACCACGTGGCCATTGGGCTTGATCCGGAATACGGGGTTGGGGTTTTCCAGCGGAAAATCTGCCAGCATGTCTTTTTCCTTCGTGCGGAGTTCTACCTGTCGCTCGAGGTCCTGATTCAGTTGGATTAACCGCTGATTGGCCTGTGTATAGTCGTCCTGAGAGGCGGTAATGGATTGCTCCATGATCTTCTTCTCTCGGTCAAAATCATAGAAGTTTCGGCTGATGTCCTCGCACAGCGCTTCCATCCCCTCCGGCAATGAGCGGCCTTCCTGCTGCCATTTGTCCAACAAGCGTTTGAGACGGGGATGTTGCATGATCAATACTCCTCGAAAATAGTCAATACCACTGTTTGATTGTGCAGGTTACAGGCCATCCCGGGTTTGTGCATGGGTGAAAACTCGCCGTATGAATAAAAACCGATCGTGGGTACTTCTTTTTTTATTCCGGTTCGAATCGATTCCAATTCTTCCTCGGCACGATGACCCAACACGAGTCGTCTGCCTACGCAATTCATCACCAGAGCAAATGCAGGATCCTTGAGCTGGGGGGACATCGCTTCAGCTCCTACCTCGCCGGCCGCCTTCACCAACTCTTCCAAGCCGGCACGCATCAGCCGCACGCGCGCACCCGTTGGCACATCCCCCGCAAAGATCATGCTCTTATTCGCCTCATCGATGGAAAGGATGGTGCGCACCAATGGGGCATCCTCATCCTGGTCATTCAAGAGTGCAAGTGGGAACAAAAGGGCTGACCCCGGCAATTCATCGGCGAAGGACCCTAAATATTTTTTATAGAGATCCAGAGCGGGTTGACCATCAATTTCATATAAGAGGTTTCCGGCAGAAGAGGTGATGGTGCGATCGGGACCCAAGTATAACCATCCACCCCGCGTGCCATAACCAACCAGTATGCGCTCGCCATACAACCCCACCAAGATCACATTCCCTTCCCGTACATCTTCATCCAATCCCGTCAGCGTTGCCTGAAACCGATCTCCGTCACCCGCCATGCCGCCGGTGACCAATACATCTTTCGGCAATCCCTCATTGATCCCCAGAATCAATTGAGAACCGTTCACCAGACTCCCATCTGACAATACGTAAACATATTTAAGTCCCTCCGAAGGCAAATCGGAAGCCAGCTGCTTTCCCAACTCATATGAATCCGCTGAATCAGAAATGTTCCTGCAAACCGTCTTTACCGCGGTATGGTCAAACTGCAAGGCAGCGGCGACAGCCGAGCCCAATTGCCTACTGTCCCGAATGATCTCCCCGGCAGTTGATCCGATCACCACTCGGGCCGCCGGAAATTTCTCCTTCAATTCCCTCACCAAGGATGGATCCTTCATCTGCGCACGATCGGCAAATACGATCACCAACGAGTACGAGTCAACGGTAGCTCTCAACGGTTCACTTTCGGCCCATGCCCCATCCTTGTACTGTAAAATATCTGCGATCATTTTGATAAAATTTTAGGGTAAACAAAAAGAAATCTGTTAAACAAAAAACGGAGATCCTTCCAAAAATAGAACGCGGAATCCACGTGTAATTCACATTTAATGAGGGGATTATGCCATAACTGCCGATTCAGCCCATTTACGCGAATTAAATAATAATATACACTTATTATTAAATTTACGTAAGTACACTTACGTGGTAAAATGCCGATTTCTGTGTCAGAAAACTGAAATAATGGTCGAATTGCTTCCACAGGGAATGTGGTCTGGCGAGTTTTGGGGCGTCAATTCAATATTGACATCATCCAAATCCTCTGTTTATGCAAAACCAAACCATTTTCCTGAAAAGATGCTTGTTGTCTGCAGCATTCCTGTTAGCGGCAAGTTTTTCTGCCTTTGCCCTTGACGGCAATCACTTTACCATCAACCGGATCACCGCCCCTTATTTCATTGTGGACGGCAACCAGCCCGCCACCATCAACAAGGCCTATGTCGGGTTCGAGATCATCAATAATTCCAACAGCGGTACCAGCTACTCCAATTTAGTGTTCACCATCACGTCCATTAGCAGTTCAGTGAGTGGACAGAATTACAGTGTATTAGCGCCGGTCAGCGGACAATTTGCCATTGGAACGCTGGCCCCCGGAGAATCCAGGGTCTGTTATTTCTATGTGGCCTACCCCGCCAGCGTCACACCCATTGGCACGTTCAACGTTCGCTTGAACGACAATACAGTGAACGATAAAGCAGCCTCTTTCCCCATACGAAACAGGTCCAGCATCTCTGCCAATGCGGGCGGATTGGCTACACAGAGCTTTGCCAACCAAGACCTGCTGGGCGGGATTGTAACAGACGATGTTACTTATACCGTAGGTAATGCAAGAAATGGCGATGAAGTAGATTTTCAGATCAGTGTGGCACCGCTTTTCGACCCAACAAAACTCATGTTGCTCTCCACACAAGTCATCTCCAGTACGCTGCCTACCGTTACCACCGGAAGAACAGATAGTCTTTACTATATATTAGGCGCTAACGGAAGCACAGGTTCCCAAGTAACGATCCGTTGGACCTTCAAGATCGTTGGCTTCAACTTCAAGAATTATTTCTTGCCCTGCTCCGGTGCCACCAGTGGAAGCACCAACTACAAGTACCAATTGAACTCTTCTCTTGGGGTAAACGGCGACTCCATCAGCATCAGCTCAACGGCCAATAAACTGATCATCACGAAAACATCCAACAAGACCGTTTATGAACAGTGTGAAACAGCCACCTTTACTGTTGCCATCAGCAATCCAGGCACCTTCGGCGTGAGCATCGATAGCTTGACGGATGAAATTCCAGCCTCTTTCAGCTACCAGGGCTTCACCGCCACCAGCGGCATCACCAATGTCATGTGTACAAAAGCGCCTGCAAGCGGCAGCACTGGTTTATTGACCTGGGTGGGTGGGATACAATCTGGTGGCAATACTTCTTTTTATATCCCGGCCGGACAAACCGTAAACCTTATTTACACTGCAACGGCCGGATGTAGCCCCACCGGAAACCTGACCACCACCACCAAAGGATTTGTGGGCACCACCGAATTTGACCAAGACCAAAACACCGTAAAAGTTGCCGCTCCGCTTCCTGTACAATTTCTCGGCATCGCCGCCAAGAAGAAAGGAACCGGCGTCGACATCTCCTTCCAAACAGCAGACGAGATCGATGTAGAACATTTTCAAGTTGAAAGAAGTATCAACGGAAATGCTTGGGAAAGCTTGTCCACCCTTACGCCAAAAGGAGTCGGAGGCAGCACCAATGACTATAATTATTTCGATGCCTTACCGGGCAAAGGACAAAATACCTACCGCATTCGAGAGGTAGCGACTACAGGCAAGATCTCCTTTAGCCGAATTGTGATGGTGAGTGCAGATGATGCAGCACTTAAACTGATGGTCTTCCCCAATCCCGTACAAAATCAAATGATTCAGGTACGGCTAGAAGAGGCGGCTACGATCGAACTCTTCAGCAATGCAGGGGCATTGGTGTACAAACGGGCATTACCAGTGGGACAACACACAATTACCTTACGCAATCTACCCAAAGGAAATTATCAGCTACGCGCTGGAAGCAGACAAACAAAACTGCTGATCCAATAAAAAGTAAAACCCCGACGCTCGTCGGGGTTTTTTATTTCTTATCGCTGGAACGAAACAATTTATCTCGAAGCAAATCGATCGCAAACCTTCCCAACGGTCCCCAGATCAAATTCTCTTTCTTTCCGCTCGAAAACAACTCCACCTGTTTGCGGATCCACTCGCCATTCTCCTGCCAGCTATTTCTAAGGGATTGCCAATCCTCGGTCATACGCTTCTCCTGCTCGAGGCGACGAAGCTTCAGCTGCAAGCGGTAAGTCTCAAAATCCTCCCAGGGTTTCGGGTTAGTCATGCTTTTTTTCTTCCTCAAACAATACGCGCAGCAAAGCTTTTCGGATGGGGCGGCGGATCCATCGCTCCCGCATCGCCCAGATCCACAAGGCTGCCAACAAAGACAAAACCGCCACGATCAAAAATCCAAGTCCGCGACTGCCCAGCCAATCGCCCACAAACAGGGCCAATGCCACGGCGATCAGCACAAAAAACAGAAAGAAAACGGCTGCAGTCAGAAATACAGAAACAGTCAATGATAGTATGCGAGCAGACTTATCCGCTGCCGACAATTTCATTTCATCGATGCGGGTCTGCACATAGCGCTTACCCTCATCGATCAACGATTCGATTTTTCTTATTTCATCCAGCATGTATGAAAGGTACGATTTTAATCCCCGGTCTCGTCCATGCGCTCCGCCACTTTTGCCAGCAAGTCCTGCCCGCTACGCACCCCTCGATCGAATTGTGCACGCCATTTTTTACGCTGCCGCTGGAACTTCTCCCGTGTTTCTGCTCCCTTAGCCGGTGCATATAAAATGCCGAGCAAACCACCTACTGCCAATCCGACCCCGAGGGCCACTGCTACTTTTGATGATGTTTTCATGTTTTTGAATTATTCAGCAATATCCGCTGTACAACCTATTTATCCGGTGAGCCCCGTCTGTCATCATCCTGCTGTTGGTCAGCCCCCCAACAATGAATCGAATTCACTAATTTGAAACGGAATTCACACCTATGCACAACACGATCGATCAAAACCGACTCCGACAGATCGTATTTCTGTTACTTATAACCGGATTGGGCGTTCTGCTTTTCATCGAACTCTACACCTTCCTGCCCGCCGCCCTAGGTGCGGCCACCCTTTATATCCTGCTTCGCAAGAGTATGTTTTACCTCAGCGAAAAGAAAAAATGGAAACCCGGTGCCGCAGCCCTGCTCCTGATGTTCGTATCCCTGATCCTGATCTTGCTGCCAATATGGATGTTGGTCGATATGCTGTATGATAAAGTGACCTATGCCGTGTCTCATGCCAATGAATGGATCGTTGCCATAAAAGAGACCATCGCAGATTTTGAATTACGCTATAAGGTAGAGTTACTGAGCGACGAGAATATCGCTCGTATCGGAAACACCATCAGCACCGCCGTACCTCAGATACTGGGGGCCACCTTCAACGGACTCACTGCGATCTTCTTCATGTATTTCATCCTCTACTTCATGTTTGTGAGTGGCCGTGAAATGGAAAAAGTGTTGTACGATTACATTCCCCTGCAAGACCGAAACGTAGAGCGACTGGAAAAAGAGATACATACCATGGTCGTATCGAATGCCATCGGCATCCCGGTGGTGGCTGTGGCACAAGGAGTAGTTGGACTCTTCGGCTATTGGTTGATCGGCGTGGATGAACCCTTGTTCTGGTTCGGGGTCACCTGCATCGCTGGCATGATCCCCGTGATCGGAGCCGCACTCGCCTATATTCCGCTCACCGTTATGTTTCTGGCAGACGGCGACATCGGACAAGGCATCGCCATGGCGATATATGGATTCGGTATTATCGGAACGGTCGATAATGTGCTTCGCTTTTCTTTACTGAGAAAAATAGGGGATGTGCATCCACTTACCACCGTATTCGGTGTGATCATCGGATTGAATCTGTTCGGATTCATCGGACTGATCTTCGGTCCACTTCTTATATCCCTCTTCAATTTATTGCTACGCATATACTCGAGCGAGTTTCTGTCTCGTCAACGTGGCGTCTGAGTTCATGCCATCATTTACCCCCGACAGCCTTAACATCGAAATTTCGCTCGTATTTCTACGCATCGATGGAAATATCGATATAGGAAATACCCCTGATTTAGTAAGAAACTGAGATTCAATTCAGGTGTGCACCAAAAGGTCGGGATATGTTTGTGTTGTCAAGCGATTGACATCCTATCTAAAACCAACCAACCAATATCCTTCAAGAAACCAATCCAATATCCAAACTGAATTACCCCTACGAGCGTCTAATCCAAAAGATTCCATCCTAGATCCCGGCACGGATTGATAGTAGACAAAAGACCAAACGTCTGATTGGACACATCAAGGATGGATGAAACAAAAAGCCCGATATTTCTATATCGGGCTTTTGATTTTATGTAGAATCAGTATCCCTGCTTTATTTTTATGCATGAGCCGATTGAACCGAAGGGATGCCCTGAATTTTCTGTCCAAATTGACACTTCGCCGCATCGGCAATTTTCTTCTTCTCTGGACCAGTTACCAGCTCAGCAAACGCCTTGGCCGACCCATCCATTGGGGAAACCCGTTCTCTCTTTCCATCGAACCCACCACGTCCTGCAACCTTCGATGTCCGGAATGTCCAAGCGGACTACGTGCCTTCACCCGACCCACCGGCATGCTCAAAACCGATTTCTTTCGAAATACCATCGACCAACTACATCGCGATCTTACCTACCTGGTCTTCTATTTCCAAGGTGAACCCTTTCTCAATCCGGATTTCTTAGACATGGTGAAATATGCGGCCGATAAAAAAATCTATACCGCCACCTCCACGAATGCTCACTACCTGAACGATGAAAATGCGAAACGAACGGTAGAAAGCGGACTGGATCGCCTGATCATTTCCATCGATGGAACCACACAGGATGTTTACCAACAATACCGAGTCGGCGGCAACTTGGAGAAAGTCCTCGAAGGAGCACAAAACATCGTTCGCTGGAAAAAAGAACTGAAAAGCAAAACCCCCCTTATCATCTTTCAATTCCTCGTTGTTAAACCCAACGAACATCAAATCGATGACGTGCAAAAACTGGGCAAAGAGATCGGGGTCGATGCCGTTTGGCTGAAAACCGCTCAAGTCTACGACTACAAAAACGATCCGAACCAACTGATCCCAACTATTGATAAATACAGCCGCTACAAAAAAACAACAACCGGTACCCGATTCAAAGGTCGGATGGCCAACCACTGCTGGCGGCTCTGGCAAGACCCCGTGATCACCTGGGACGGACTCGTAGCCCCCTGCTGCTTCGATAAAGACGCCACGCACCGACTGGGCGACCTAAAAGCCACCTCCTTCAAAGAGATCTGGCGCTCCCCGGCTTATCAATCTTTCCGCCAACAACTCTGGAAAGGCCGCAAAAACATCGACATCTGCGCCAACTGCTCCGAAGGCACTAAAGTCTGGGGTTAAATAAAGATTTGGCATTTCAATGTTGCAACATTAATTTTGCGCTTCAATCAAATCTTAATTTCTATGGCAGACCTTAAATCCCTGGTCGATGAACTGAACCAGATGATCCTCGAGGGCAAGATCCTGGAGGCATTCGACAAATTCTATGATGAAAACGTAGTGATGCAGGACAACGACTACCCCGCTCGCGTCGGAAAGGCTGAAAATCGGAAGTTCGAAGAGCTTTTCGTTACCGGCCTGACTGAATTCCGAGGTGCCAAGCTCCTGAACACCATCGTAAGCGAGGGCTTATCCGTATCCGAGTGGTTCTTCGATTATACCCACAAAGATTTTGGATCCCGCACCTATACCCAACTCGCGGTACAGCGTTGGAAAGACGGTAAGATCGTAGAAGAAAAATTCTACTACAATAGTTAGTTTAGTGTTTAGAGAATAGGGTTTAGAAGTATCTAGATCCTACTCTTTAAACCAACGTTAGACTTCCAACGCTGAAATCAACCGGACATGTCGCTCGAGCAAGACATACAACAATCTAAATTTCGAAACGAACATCAAAAGGCGGTGGTAAATCTGCTGTTCACCGTCAGCTGGCTGAAAGAACAGACAAAAGCGATATTCGACCCGGAAGACATCACACCCCAACAATTCAACATCCTGCGCATCCTGAGAGGAAGTCACCCTAAACCTCTCTCCACCCAAGCCATACGCGATCGTATGGTTGAAAAAATGAGCGATACCAGTCGCATTGTCGACCGATTAATCGTTAAGGGACTGGTAAAAAAAGTTACCTGTGAATCCGATCGTCGCCTCGTAGATGTTCAAATCACCGACAAAGGCAGAAAACTATTGGAACGGTTCGATCTCAAAGAAAATGAAATGGATGAGATTGTTAAAGGCCTGAACGAAGCAGAAGCCAAAGAACTGAATCATCTGCTCGATAAGATCCGCCAAGGAAGAGAATGACGTAATTTTGAGTCATGATGAAACGACTCAACTTTCTCGCTGTTTTTCTGCTGACCACCTACCTAGTCCAAGCACAACCTACGACCGAATTTCGCGGGGTCTGGATCGCCACCGTCAGCAATATCGATTGGCCCCAAACGCGGACCAACGACCCCGAAAAACAAAAAGCCGATTTCATTCGACTGGCCGATCTACATAAGCGCAACGGCATGAACGTACTCGTTGTACAGATCCGTCCCGCAGCAGATGCTTTCTATCCCTCTTCACTCGAACCCTGGAGCGAATTCCTAACCGGTAAACAAGGAGAGGCCCCCAACCCGTACTACGATCCGGTTCAGTTCATGATCGAAGAAACACATAAGCGCGGCATGGAATTCCACGCTTGGCTCAATCCCTATCGGGCCGTATTCAATATCAATGGCTCTTCCATCGCGCCGGATCACATTACGCGTAAACATCCGGAATGGTTTCTGACCTATGGCGATAAAAAATATTTCGATCCCGGAAACAAACAAGCACAAGCCTTCGTCTCCGACGTGGTGCGCGACATCGTAAAAAGATATTCGGTAGATGCGATACACATGGACGACTATTTCTATCCCTATCGCATCGCCGGAAAAGAATTTCCAGACGAAATCAGTTATAAAAATTCAGGTTCAGCATTACCGAAGGATGACTGGCGTCGAAGCAACTGTGATTCGATCATCACCGCTATCCACCGCGTACTGCGTAGCGAAAGACCGGAATGCCGGTTCGGTATTTCTCCTTTCAGCGTTTGGCGAAACCGGTCACAACATCCGGATGGAAGCGACAGCAAGGCCGGTGTCACCAATTACGATGATCTCTATGCCGACATCCTGCTCTGGTTGAAAAAAGGTTGGATCGATTACGTAACACCCCAACTTTACCTCGAGATCGGACACGATAAGATCGCCTACGAAAAACTACTCGACTGGTGGGGAAAGCACAGCTACGGAAAACATGTCTACATCGGACACGGTATCTACCGAGCCGGAGAGAACAATTCGATCAAATGGAAAAACCCGAATGAACTGCCGAACCAGATAAAATTATTGCGCGACAATCCGAATATCCAAGGAAGCATCTATTTCAGCAGCAAATCATTTGAGAAAAACTACAACGGATGGAACGATAGTCTCCAAAACAATTATTACAAAGAGCCAGCACTGATCCCCGCCACTCCCTGGCTAAGCAAAGGCAAACCCGCTTCCCCACAAGCAGGCATCGCCGCCGCCAACAATAAACAAGCTACCCTTGAGATCATTCACGATGCAAAGAAGCATGCCAACATAAAATACTACGTAGTATATAAACAAGCGGATGTAAATAAATCGAAAACCATCGCGGCGATATTGCCGGCTCAGACAAATCTTCGTTGGACCGACACACTCGATGAAAAAGATCGCACTGTTCGTTACTGGATCACAGCCGTCAATCAAACCAATGAAGAAAGTGCCGCCAGAGAAAGAAAAATCACCCGCTCTCTCGGCCAAACCTGGTCCATTCAATAAATCTCAACCCCCTCAACTTACTCAACTATCTAAACCTTCTCCCCCATGCCCGGATACGAAAAATGGAGCGACCTCGAGCGAAAAGAATTGATGGATGTCATTGATAGCGGCATCCTCATGCGATACGGTTTCGACGGTGCACGAAAAGGCCACTGGAAATCCAAAGAGCTGGAAGCAGCCGTCTGTGAAACCTTCGGTTGCCACTACGCACAACTCACCTCCAGTGGTACGGCCGCCCTCACCACCGCCCTCAGCGCATTGGGTGTCGGCTACGGTGATGAAGTGATCATGCCCAGTTTCACCTTTGTTGCCTCCTTCGAAGCGGTGATCAGCGTTGGAGCTATCCCTGTACTGGCCGAGATCGATGACACGCTCACACTCGATCCCGCCTCCGTACGTAAGAATATCACCTCCCGCACCCGCGCCATCATGCCGGTTCACATGTGTGGCAGCATGGCCGACCTGGATGCACTTAAAGAGATCTGTCGCGAACACAACCTCTGGCTACTCGAAGATGCCTGTCAGAGTATTGGCGGTACCTACAAAGGCAAAAAACTCGGCACCATCGGAGACGCGGGTACCTTCTCGTTCGACTTCGTCAAAACCATGACCTGCGGAGAAGGCGGTGTGGTAATGACCAACAACCAGGAAGTCTACGTAAAAAGCGATGGGTACACCGACCATGGACATGATCACTTGGGTGTCGACCGCGGGGCCGATCTCCATCCGTTCATCGGATATAATTTTCGAATCTCTGAACTACACTCAGCGGTCGGACTCGCACAGATCCGGCGCCTTCCCGAATTCCTTGAAACACAGAAAAAAAATCACACCCTGCTGAAGTCCCTACTGTCCGAGATCTCGGGAATCAGCTTCCGGCGCGTACCCGATCCTGCCGGTGATAGCTACAGCTTCATCAGCTGGTTCCTGCCTACCGCCCAACAAACACAACGCGCGGTAGACGCCCTTCGGGAAGCAGGAATACTGGCCGGCAATTTCTACTGGTACAACAACAACTGGCACTACATCCGCAAGTGGGATCATCTTAAAAACGCGTTGACCCTGAACAGCCTCTCACCCGAACTGCGCACACGGATCGAAGCCGAAGCGAATAAAGACTTCCCCGTCAGCGACGCCATCATGAGTCGATGTGTTTCGACCTCGATCAGTTTGCTATGGACAGAAGAACAGATCCGCGAAAAGGGTGCCCGCATGCGTGAGGTGATCGAAAAAGCCATCTGAGCAAAAAGCTTCACGTAATTTTGTCCGCACATGGGCATCGGACAACGACTGCAACTCAAACTGCAGCAAAAACTCTCCCCTCAGCAGATTCAACTGATGAAACTGCTGCAGATCCCTACTGCCACCCTCGAAACCCGTATCAAGGAGGAGCTGGAAGAAAACCCCGCACTCGAATGGGAGCCGTCGACCCCCGAAGAAACAACCGCTACGACAGACGAATACGATGCTTCGCCGGATGAATCAACAGAAGATCCTGTCACCGATATCTACAACGATATCGATGTAAGCGATTATCTGCAAGATGGGGAAGATGAAATTCCTGAATACAAATTGCAAATAGCAAACGGTTCATCCGACATAGAGGATAGAACTTTTCAGGATGCCTCCCCGGTCAGTTTCTATGAATTGATGCTCGACCAAATGCACTGGCTTGAATTGAACGAAACTGAACAGCAGATCGCCGAACAAATCATCGGCAGCCTGGATGAAGACGGATACCTGCGCCGCGACCTTCAAGCCATCGTGGATGATCTGGCTTTCCGACAAAACCTCTACGTAGATGAGAAGATCGTGCGTACCGTATTGAAACGCGTGCAAGAACTCGACCCGCCCGGTATCGCCGCCCGCGATCTTCAAGAGTGCTTATTGATACAACTCCGACGTCTGGAAGCGGAAGGAAAAGAGGTAAAAAAACCAAAACTGCTCATCGAGCAATATTTCGAAGAATTCACCCGCAAGAATTTCGATAAGCTGCAACGCGATCTTGGAATGAGCGACGAAGAACTTCGAGCCGTCCTGCAACAGATCACCAAACTGAATCCCAAACCCGGCGGACGAAGCGAAGGGTCCGAACAACAACAGTATGTGATTCCGGACTTTTTCGTGATCAACAACCAGGGCCGACTGGAGCTCACCCTCAACAGCCGAAATGCACCGGAACTTCGAGTCAGCTCCGAATACAAGGAAATGCTCAAGCATTACGATGCGGGCAGCAAAAAAAATCGATCAGAGAAAGAAGCCGTTCTATTCATCAAACAAAAGATCGACTCCGCCAAGTGGTTCATCGATGCCATTCAGCAAAGACAACAGACATTGACGCTGGTGATGGATCAGATCCTACAATATCAGCAACAATTTTTTCTGACAGGTGACGAAACAGCGCTTCGTCCCATGATCCTGAAAGACATCGCCGCCCGAACCGGACTCGATATCTCTACTATCAGCCGGGTCGCCAACAGCAAATTCGTACAAACTGAATTTGGCACATACCGACTCAAATTCTTTTTCAGCGAAGCGGTACAAACCCAAAGCGGTGAAGAAGCCTCCACCCGGGAAGTGAAGAAGATCGTATCGGAACTGATCGAAACAGAAGATAAAAAGAATCCGCTCAGCGATGATCAATTGACGGAAATCCTCACCGAACGCGGATACAACATCGCCCGACGTACGGTTGCCAAATACAGAGAACAACTCTCTATACCAGTAGCCAGATTACGAAAGGAACTTTAGAACTGCAGATAGATCGGCATCACCGGCTCGGCCGATTTGAATACACCATACAGCAAGGCAAATCCGGAAAAGATCAAGAGGTATACGATCAGTGGCAAACGAGAAAAACGACCGATCCGGTCAGTCATCCAATTGTCCGGTATCGCATGCAATAGAAAAGCAAGAACCATCAGAAAAACCACCGTTTTATAATTGCCGAAGAACGCAGGCCAAACACTGAATGAAAAATCGTGGGTGATCTGATGCAACATCGATCCCGCAAGCTCCAGACTTCCAGCTTTGAAGAATACCCATCCCAGGCAAACAAAATGAAAAGTCAACACTAACATGAATAGCTGATACCAGCGCGACGGCGACTGTCGCTGTTGTATCCAACCTCCTGGCCCCATCACCCATAATTTATGAACAGCCAAGCCGATACCGTGAAGAGCACCCCAGATCAGAAAATTAAAACTGGCCCCATGCCAAAATCCGCCCAACAACATGGTGGTGAATAAATTCATTCCCGTGAATGCCGTTTGCCGGTTACGCTGTATCAGAGCTGGTATCAAAAACAAAGAAAAGAGTCCGAGGGCCAAAAGACTCGATGTCAGCAGACTCAATCCGAATAAAGAATGTGTCGACCAAGCCAATCCGCCAAAGAACAAAACCGGAAAAAATATCCCGGCAAAAGAACTCCCCCGGTTGCCGCCTAGAGGAATATAGAGATAATCACGAAGCCAAGACGACAAGGAAATATGCCAACGCCGCCAGAATTCCGTGATGTTTCCACTCTGATAGGGAGAAAGAAAATTGACCGGTAAGGAAAATCCCAGCCAACGCGCAATACCTAAGGCTACATCACTATAGCCACTGAAATCACAATAGATGACGATCGCATAGCCATAAACCGCGAGCAGATTCTCTAATCCGGTGTAGCGGGACGGATCATCGAATACATAGTCGACAAAATTCAAGGTGAGGTAATCAGAAATGATCAGTTTTTTGAAAAGTCCCGAAAAGATCAAATAAAAGCCATGTGCAAAATCCGACTCCTGCAACTGCCAAGGTCGATTGATCTGTGGTACAAAATCATGCGCCCGCACGATCGGCCCCATCACCAGTTTGGGAAAGAAAGAGAGAAATAATAGATAGTCACTGAATTTTCGAGCCGGCTCCAACTGTCCTCGATACACATCGATCGTATAACTGAGATTTTCAAATGTATAAAAAGAGATGCCGACTGGAAGCAACAGGTTCAACGGCTGAAAACCGGTTTGAAATAGCGTATTGGAAAGCTCAACGAAAAAATCCGTGTATTTGAAATAAAAAAGTAGGCCCAGATTGAAAACAACACTCAAAAGTAACAAGGCCTTCTTCCGGAGCGGATGGCCTTGACGGTAAATCGCATTCGACAATATGTAATCGACGATCGCAGAGAGAATCACCAAGCCTACAAACGAACCACTCGCTTTGTAAAAAAAGTAGAGCGAAAAAAAACAAAATATATATCGTCTGGCAGTCAGTCGATTTCGGAACCAGTAGTACAAAACGATGAACGCGGCAAAAAAGAAAACAAAGAAACCATTATTGAAGAGTAACGGATTCTTCGGGTCGTACAGGAATTGCTCCCCAAATGCCTGTATGTCAAATCGGTTCAAGGTGTTGAAGGCGTCGTTTTTTTACCCTTGTTCAATGAACGAACATAGAGTCGATACTCGCGCATCAATGCCTTGTAAAGCGACTCTCCCAGCCAGGCTGCTCCACGAGCATTGGGGTGTACATAGTCCTTGCCCGCCCAGGCCGGATTGCGATTAGCCCAATCAACAATGCTGTTCGTTCCACCCATGGTCGCGAATTGATTGTAAAAAGCGACACCCGACTGAAAGGCTGCTTTTGCTTGTACGCTCACAAGTGAATCGATGCCGATGGCAGAAGCATATTTACCCTGATAACGAAAAGCCCGATCAGCGGTACTCACCACCAATACATCCGATTTAGGAAAGGCTTGCTTGAATCGCTCGATCACCGGTTGCATCGCACGACCATACCAGCGAAAGTCTTTGTCCATCGGACGGAACAACAGGTTCACGCCATATTGAAAAACGATCAGGTCATAGGGCTGAGATTGATGGATCGCACTTAACCAAGTGACAGAAAGTTTTGCCAGTTCGATACCCGTGATCCCACGAAAAGAAAAATTATCTAGTACGATTCCCTCCGGCGACTCAAATGAAATACCATAGAGAGTGGGCGTATTCGCTGTGGCGCCAATGGAAAGAACACGACTGGCGTCGGAGGACAAAAGAATCCGATTGAAGGATCCGCCCGCGGCAATCGATGTTTCCTGCTGACTCAACAGGATCGATGCATTGCTGTCGGAACCACAAAGCAAATATTTCTGGATCAACTGGGAGCTGTCGCCACGGGTGCGATCGGTGAAGCGGGCCCAATCAGACTGACTCTTGAAGGCATGACCGGATAGATAGAGTGGAGCATTCCCCGGATTTTCCTTGAAACTTCTGTCCGTCCAACCGCGACTGTATTCCGATCGAACAGACTGACGGAATCCCGATACAATAGAGGTGATCGGTACATAGCCGACGCCGGTTCCGCCGAATTCTGCTTGAAGCAATTGACGAAGGGTCTGTGTCATCAGATCGCCCTCGATCATACTGTCACCGAAATAAGCGATTCGGATTTTTCCCTTTTTAGTCTGATGCAAAGCATGCAGACGCTCCATAAAATGAGGAAGCGCATGACGAAGCGTATCGGTTTGAAAATGGATGATCCGTGCCGGTGTCCGATAGCGATCGAAACGACGTTCCGGAGACTCCGTGGATTGAGTCACGACTCCAGGTGCTGTCGACCGATCTTTTGACACCGATCGAGTGGAATCAGTGCTGACCACATCACTGATCAGATTGATTCGGTCAAATGGCGTCCAGGAAAAACCAAGTCCATATGAGGCGATGGAAAAGCCTAAGAGCAAAACAGTACTCCAGGCTACAAATCCGACAACACGACGAGGCTCATTCATGGGAACAGATCAAATTTCAGAGGCGATTCTTTCGGATGGTACTCATGACGCGTTGTTGCCAAACGACGGGCGCTTCAGAATATCCCGTGGCAGCGATCGATCGCACCCATTGTTGTATGCTTTTATTTCCTTTTAGGGAAGGATAAAATCTCTTTCTACTCATCAGGCGACAAAAATCCACAAATGATTCCATTTCTGTGGCATATTGTTTGTAACGGGATTTGATGCCGTGTGTGCGGCGGAGATTGTTTTTGCCGACGATGCCGAAAAAATTATTCAGCATACGGGCATTACGACTGGTACCTGATCCGGACTCGAGCATGGAAATCCCCAGGATCACAGAGGCCGGAATGCCATAGACTGCGGAAAGCGAATCGGCCATGGGTCGGAATTTCGTGACAAACCGTTGAGGGGCCGTTTGCGCCATCAACAGGCAGGGAAGGAGGATAAAAACCAAACCTGCCGATCGTGTAAAACGAAAAGAAGATTGCATGATCGAATGCATGGCGATAAAGATACCTCTAAATCCGAATCGTCCAATTTACTACCTTGCCGCCGATGAACACCGCCGATCACAAAAGCAATCTTTCTAAAATATTCTCCCATGCACTTTCGTGGGTGTTTCATCCGGTCTTTCAACCGGTAATTCTCGTAGCCTTTCTGCTTTTCAGTGATACGTCCACCTTGTTTCTGGGATTCCGCCCGGCACAACGCTGGATGATCCTCGGACAAGCATTTACCTTATATACCTTTTTCCCGCTGGTGACAGTAGGACTCTTAAAAGCCTTGGGATTCCTGGAATCAGTTCAACTGAAAACACAACGGGATCGCGTGATCCCATTGATAGCTATCGGTATTTGGTACTTCTGGATCTGGTACGTATGGAAAAATTTACCGGACCATCCAATCGAATTGGTTCGATTCGCACTGGCGGCTTGGACGACCTCCTGGATCGCCCTGATGATAAACGTACGCATGAAGATCAGCTTGCATACGATCGGAGCCGGGCTTATTCTCACCTTTCTATTTCTTTGGGCCCAGCAGCATTCGTATGGAGCAGGCATTTATTTGCCCATTGCCTGTATTTGGGCAGGATCCATCGGAGTTGCTCGTTTACAAGTGTCTGATCATAACCCGATGGAGGTGATCGCAGGGTATCTACTAGGCGCTGCAACCATGCTGGTGATACAAGTGATCTACTGAAAAATCAAGCATCAACCGAAGGGAAGGTGATGGTGAAGGCGGTCCGGCGATTCGCAGACTGAACCGATATGGTTGCCCCATGCTCATCAGCAACATTTTTAACGATGCTGAGCCCAAGTCCCGTACCACTTTTATGATGTTTGGTAGTAAAAAACTTCCTAAAGATCTGGCTGATGATGGCTGCCGGTATCTCAGGTCCGGTATTCTCAACAGATACAGAAACCCCTGCGGCCGTTTTCTCAGACCGTATGACAAGTTGTTTATCCGTTTCCTCATCCATGGCATCAAGAGCGTTCTTGATCAGGTTCGACCAAAGCTGAAACAATTTCACCTCGTATCCCATGATGATATGATCCGGATCGACGCTGAAATCAAGTGTCACATCTCTTCGCAGTTCGTAATGGAAAATATTGAGTACAACAGATATGTTATCACGCAAAAGAATACGTTGCTGAGAAGACTGAACATCCTTTTTGATGAAGGATCGCACATCACGGATTACCTTACTGGCACGATCGACGGATATACGAATGCTGTCGAGTAGCGTTCGAATGGTTTGTATCTGCTGTATAAGATTCAATACAGCGATGGGATCGCGGGAAGTAAGAATACGGCGTATCGAATCCGAATCCTCTTCAGCGATTCTACAACGCACCAATTTATCGGCCATCTGCGAACGCAATTCATCCGACAACCCGCTAGCCTCCTGCAGAGAGCGTAGATACGATTCCATTCGCTGAGATTCCTGACGAAGCTGCAATCCGCCCAAATAGATTTCCTTCACAATGGGCTTAGCGAGTACTATTGCCACTGAGAGTAATTCCGGATCGGCCTGCGACAGCTGCTGTCCGATCAGGGTTTCCAACGAATACGAAACGCTTTCGGCGCCGGCTTTTATGGAACTGAGCGGCGTATTCAGATCATGCGCAATACCGGCAGATATCTCTCCGACCGTTGCGAGTTTTTCCTGATCTACGATCATGCGGGACAAGTCAAGGTTCTTCTTCGTATTCTCCAGCACTTTCTGCTCCAGTGTTTCATTCATTTTCCGAAGCTCTTCTTCATTTCGAAGTAGGGCCTGCTGCGCCTCCTCACGGATCTGTTCCTGCTGCTTCCTTACGGTAATATCTCGGATAAAGGCGCAGAAAAGACGAACACCATCCTGGTCGATGGGTACGATGGAAATATCGATCGGAAACTCAATATTACCCTTCCGAAGTCCGGTGATCTCGATTGTTTTATTGAGTACAGGACCTTCTCCTGTGTTTCGGTAATGGGCCATGCCCCGCTCGTGAGCCTGTTTGTATTGATCAGGGATGATCAATTCCGATAGGCGTACGCCGATAGCATCTTCTTTGGTAAACCCGAAGATATTGGTAGCCGGTTGGTTCCAGAAGCGAATGACTCCCTCCAGATCCATGATGATGATGGCATCGAGCGACGCATCCATGGTCTGTCGCATACGAAGTTCACTGTCGCGCAAGGCGATGTCAATGGTTTTCCGTTCAGAAATATCAGACTCTACGGCAATGTATCCTCTCAAGAGTCCGCTCTCCTCACGTATGGGAACGATATTGAGGTTGAGCCAGTATTCATTTCCATACTTGCCACGATTGAGAATTTCAACGTTATTGATCGGCAGCTCTTGTTCGAGACATTCGCGGATATATTTTCTGGTTTCCGGATCTGTTTTTTCAAACTGGAACATAGCCGGGCTCATGCCAATGACTTCCTCCTTTGGATAGCCAGTGAGTTTTTCAAAACTATCATTGACCCAAATGATCTTTCTATTGGCGTCGGTGATCACGACCAAGTTGGATGTATACTTAGCCACGAGCGACAAGCGACTTACCTCCTCCTCGATCAATTTTCTGTCCGTGATATCCTGAATAATGCCTGAAAAGCTCACTGCATTGCCTTGAGCATCCAGAACAAAATCAGTGGTAGCTGTTATCCATCGGTGTTGTCCGTCGATCGGACGTAAGATCTGCCAGTCGCGTAAAACCGGATTTCGCTCTTGTGTTTCAATCAGATTTTTAAAATATGCAGCCATGACTTCCTGATCTTCCGGTACGATCATTTCTACCCAGCCCGCAAATGTGTGCGGGCGAGCCGGAGTAAAACCCATGATATCGTTGACGGAATCAGAGCAGGTCCATCTATCCTCCTCAATGAAATATGTATAATACCCAAACTTTGAAATTTTGTTCAGATTTTCCAACCGTGCCAGGGCATCATTCAGGTCCTTGGTGCGGAGTTCTACCTCGGATTCCAGTCCCTGTGTGAGTTGTTGATTTTTTTGACGCAGTTCGATCAGTCCTTGACGCAGGAAATCAAAAGCATGACTCAATTCGCCGATTTCATCTTGTTTAGTTAGGCCGGGTATAGAGATGTCATATTTTCCTTTTCCCAATTCCTGGGCAGATTCAGTCAGGGCAAAAATGGGTCGTGTGATCTGCCGGGCAATGAAAAAGAACACGATAAGTCCGACGACAAAAACGATGGGCAAAATGATATAAACGGGACGATTGAGCTCCCAAACCAATGCATCGAACTTCTCCCGAGAGGCAGCGATCAGGATGCAACCTGTAAATTCAGATGTAGTGAAATCGAATTCCTGATAAACATATTTATTCTCATCGCGAACTAGCACCTGTGATTCAGGCAGCTCCGGGAAGGTGGCAAATACAGTTTCTTTTTTCGTAATCGTATCTTTTTCTAAAATGGATACGAATTCAAAGTCATTGGATCCGGAAACAAAATCAACTGTCCGCTTCAACCCTTCAAAATCATTGGTGCTCAGCGAAAGCTCTACACCCAACGCAACGGTTTTGGCAAGCTCCCTCAATTCGCGCTCTTTGTTTTCCCGGAACAATCTGGCCTGCCGGTTGGGATAATTGATCGTTACAAATCCGATCAAGATCAGGAGCACCAAGGCATAGGGAAACCAGATTCGGAACGAGATCTGTTGATAAAAACGGCGCATGCGTCAGTTCTGAATAGAAATGATGGTTAGGGTGGGGGGCACCGGTGTACTGCCGGCTATGACACCGATCGCGCCAGGTGTTTTTTGAACAAACTGGATCAACTCCTGATCGGTATCAAAGAAGCTAGGCGGAGTGGCTCGACCTTGAAACACCTGCAATAACCAGAATTTCTGAACGGAAGCTGGTTTGGTTCCATAGATCAAACGGGCTACCGGTTCGGCTGCATTGGCTTGGGGAGAGGGTAGCGCTATCGTTACCGAAACTTTGTTGGGCCAGGTCGTGGCTTTGGCACGAAAAATATTTCTTGCTTCAGATGTTTTCAGTTGCGTTTGTCCGGTTTTATTTCCAATGACTGTCAATTCACCCCATGCTTGTTGGGCAGATGTGTCAGCACTAACTAACATTCCTGCCAGTAGCAGGAATCCGATTGTTATATGGTAATATGCCTTACTCATCAAAAGCCATAGGCAAATTGAACACGTAATGAGGTTCGATCACGGTGTGCCTGCGTGGTCGGATGGTTTCCGTCCGTAAACCGTTCGATCTGGGCCTTTATGTTAATGAACGGACTGAATTCATATTTGTATCCGATCGCAACCTTATTTGTCTGTAACTCGTATGTGTGCAGATCATTATGGGCGATGTGCATGAAGTCCCAAAGCACATAGGGCACGTGCTTTTCTTTCACCCGCCTACCTATATACAGGAAGTTGGCGAAATTACTGGCCAGCCCCAGCGAGTCCGTATGTGTGGCGTTATAAGTGAATTCATTCAGCGTTTCCCAGCTCTCATTGAAATTAGCATAGGAGGCGCTGATCAAATGGTAACTCAGTCGGCCTTTGTAGAGCGGACCGGAATAGTGAATACGTGGTGAGGAATGGCCGCTGTGTACGCCCGAAATATTTTGCTCGAGCAGATCGTAATAGTAAGAGGCGCCGATGCGCATACCCTCCTTGGGCTTGAAATGAAAAGCAGCTGTTAGAGACATGTCAACATTGTCATTGAAAGCATCGGTGGAAGAAATTCCATTACCGATCACGATATCATAACCAAAGTTATTTTTCCCAAGGTTCTGCCCCTGTAACTGTACCCCCAACGTATGAAGAGGCACCAGATAAGAGAAGGAGTTCGGTCGATCGATCACCGGAAAAAATAATCGTCCATGGTGGTATACATCATTCCAGTAGTTGACCGGTGAGTGGATTTTTCCAACAATAAGATTTCGATTGTTTTTATAATTGAATTTTAGAAATCCTCTTTCGATGCTGGGAAGGAAGGTTGTACTTGAGGCTCCGTTATAGCGAACGACGAATTCACCCAGAAAAGAGATCTTGTTGTTCAGCTTAGAAGAAATAAAAAAATCATGCTCCCCGATGGAAAAATAGGAGTCGGCATGATCGTTATAGTCTAAGGAATATTCCAAGTGACCGAATCCATTGAACTGGGTGGTTGGTTTTTGTGACCACAACAAAAAAGGCAACAACAGGTAAAACAATATGGCAAGCTTGCGCATACAATCAGGCGTTTGGAGAATTGGGAAGCAGAAAATTCCGCTCGTATTTAAGAGAAAGCACCGGCTCCAGTAATTGGAACAGATCACCCTCTTCCCAAGGTTTAGGCAAAAAAGATTCCAGATAGTTTTCATCGGCCAGGGCGTCGACATGGATGGCGTTTGCCTGGCCGGACAACATGAGGCACTTGATCTGCGGATATTTGGTCTTGACCAAACGGATCAGATCCGCACCCGACATCTTGGGCATTTGATAGTCAACGATCAGAAAGAGTGTCTCAATCCCCTGCTCTTTCAACTGATCGATCCCGGGCAACACGTCCTCCGGAGTGGTGAAAAACTCACAAATAGTAACCTTCGGATCGATTATTTTTTCCAACTGAAAGCCAAGCATTTGCAGTACGATCGGATCGTCATCTGCACAAACCAAGGCATACTTGATGGTTGACATGTTAAAGATTTGCTAGGGAGTACCCTACGAAGATGCTGATAATTCTCAGCATATTCAGTGCAGAACTGCCCAATAGGCATTTACCCTTACCTAAAAAGCGTGTTTTTTGGTGTGCTTCAGACGCGGCA
>CANGZN010000001.1 GCA_947458625.1 Chitinophagaceae bacterium | reverse complement strand
CTGTTCATCCGCCTGTTGATCTCTCCGCTTACCTACTCCAGTTATCTGAGCGGTGCAAAAATGAAAGCACTTCGTCCCGAGATCGCCAAGCTAAAAGAGAAATTCGGGGAAGACCGTCAGGCCATGAGCATGGAGCAGATGAAGCTTTTTCGGGAGGCAGGTGTTAATCCGCTGGGAGGTTGTATTCCGGCCTTGCTACAGATCCCCATCTTCTTTGCGCTTTTCAGTTTCTTCAACTCCGAAGTAACCCTGCGAGGGGCTTCTTTTCTATGGGCACATGATCTGTCGACCTACGATGCGCCCATTCAGTTTGGGTTTTCCATACCCTTGCTGGGCGGACACCTGAGTTTATTCAACGTACTGGCAGCACTGACCAGCTTTCTGATCGCCTGGTATAGCATGAGTATGACACCAGAGCAGGATAATCCCATGCTGAAGTACATGCCTTACATTTTCCCGGTATTCCTGCTATTCTTTTTCAATCAATTACCTGCTGGTCTTACTTGGTACTACACGGTCTCCAACTTGGTTACCCTCGGCTTGCAATTCATCATCCAGCAGTACATCATCGATCATGACAAGATCCTCGCCAAGATCGAAGAGAATCGGAAGAAGCCAAAGACCAAAACAAAATGGCAAGAACGTTTGGAGCAGATGCAGGATCAGCAAAAGCAGCTCAGCGACCGTAAAAACAAACTTGGCAAGTGATCATGCAACCTGTCAAATGGTTTCCGCATCTGATCTCTGAATGGCTTCACATGCGCAAATTCTTTACGGTTATTTGTTGTTCTGTACTCACGGCTGGGGCGCTGGCACAACCCATTACGAATCAGTCTTCCCGTAGACTTTCGGAAGCCACGATCATATACTCTGTTGCCATACGGACAACTAACACCGAGCCAAAGGCGGCCGATTTGATGGATGGGGCCATCAATACCGTTTATCTCAAGGGGAATATGAGCCGCTCTGATCTCGTCAGTTCGCTGGGCAGGCAATCTACAATCGTGGATGCCAAGACGGGAATTGCCACTGTTATCAAAGAATACGGCGAACAGCGTTACCTGATCAATATGACACCAGCTGAATGGAAAGGGTCCAATCGTGCCTATGACAGTGTACGATACCAATACACAGGCGTCATTAAAAAGATCCTGGGTTATACCTGTGAGGAAGCGATCGGAACTTGGGGGAGTGGTAATTCTTATGTGGTTTATTTTACCCGGGCGCTGCAACCGGTGAATCATGAATTTCAATACCTCAATAGGAATTTACCGGGTCTGGCATTGGAGTACCATGCAGTGGTAGGTAAAAATGAATTGATCTATCAGGCCACCCGGATTGATTTTGACCCAGTTCCTCAAACGATATTTGATTTGCCTGAAAGCGGGTACAGAGTAATGACGTACGAAGAAAGTAAGGGTGGAAAACAGTGAGAAAATCCTAGTTGCGACGAAGTGACTGATTGCCGATGCTTACTTTGACTTTGTTAAGCAGTACTTCTTTTTTCAAGGGCATGGAATACACGTTATTCCCTTTCTGCAAAGAGACAACAGTATTGATGCGAATGGTGCTTTTGTCTTCAACGCGCAATACAGAACTTCCACGATAGAGGTATCCTGAACGGAGAGAGAATGTGCCGGGGGCATTATCGGTGCGATTGGATAAACGCACAACACCTTTTTTCTTCGCGGCTTTGCGACGACCTTCACCCAAGGTAGCATAGGCATAAAGGCCACTGAACAAGGTCAGTGACAAGGTGATGGTATATATCAGCGTGCGCGTCCGCATGTTGCAAAAGTATAGCTAAAAATTGAATCCGCTCCAAATTTCAGCCTGTAACAGGTAAGGATCTGACCAAAAACCGGGAATTTTGTCCGATTGAGGCTGTGTTTTCCCCGGCTGGGGATATTTCTATTCTGTCGATCGGTTGAAATTCAGCAATTTAAATGTGAATATGAGGGAGCAGTTTTCAGAGGATAAAGAGAATCTCGACGAGCTGATCGCGCTGTACGAACAACTTCGTCGGGGTGGGGGCGGGGGTTACTTGGAGGAAGATTCCTTTGAGCGGATCATCCTGTATTTCCAGGACAAAGAAGAGCTTCCTCAAGCCCTGGAAGCTGCCCGATTCGCTGTCGATCGTCATCCCTACTCAGCCATGCTGAAGATCAAGTTGGCGGATGTGCTTATTCAGCTGCGAAAATTCAGAGAGGCGGATAAGGTTTTGGAGGAGGCGTCTGTGTTGGATACGCGAGACATTAACCTTTACATTTTACAGTTGGAGATCTGCTTGGCCCTTGGCAAACCCAAGCAAGCACTTGCCTTGCGCGACGAAGCACTCTCCTTGTTCGAGGGTGAAGAGCGGTTGGAACTGTTATTTGAAATGGCCGATGTGTTCGATGACTACGAAGAATATGAGCATGTATTCGAGTGCATTCGGGATGTATTGCGCACGGAACCCACGAATGAAGAGGCCCTCTATAAAATTTGCTTTTGGACGGATTTTACCGGTCATAACGAAGAAAGCATCCAGCTGCACACAGAGATCATCAATGAACATCCCTACTGTGAATTGGCCTGGTTCAATCTGGGGGCTGCCTATCAGGGACTGAAACTGTATGAGAAGGCCATAGACGCCTATCAATATGCCATTGTGATCGAGGAAAAATTCGACTATGCCTACCGGAACATGGGCGACGCACTGATTCGACTGAGACGCTTTCGAGAAGCACTTGAGGCATTGGAAAGAGTTACAGAACTGACCAAGCCGGAAGATGTCATTTTCGAAGCCATGGGGTATTGCTATGAGCGATTGAAACAACCTGCACAGGCCCGAAGTCAGTACCGCAAAGCGGTTCACCTGCGACCAGATGATAGCCTATTGCACTACAAAATAGCCGTCACGTATCAGGCAGAAGGCCAATGGGAAAAGGCTATTCAACAGGTAGAAAATGCCTTGAAACGATTTCCTCGTCATCCTGACTATAATAAACTAGCCGGAGCCTGTCATGCCCGTCTCCGGCAATGGCAACAGGCCATCGACCACCTGGCATTGGTTGTTCGTTTGCGGCCCAAGACGGCAGCCGGATGGGAAGCTTTGATCAAATGTTTGTTCGATGCCGGCGAATATCAAGAGGCGTATAAGCAATCCGTAAGAGCATTAGGTTTTACCGGAGGCAAGACTCTTTTTATGTACTATCAGGCGGCAGCCTGCTTTGCATTATCGGAGCAGACAGAAGGCCTAACCTTATTGGAGTTGGCCATTACAACATCTCCAAATCTGCTCAAGCGTTTCATGGAAGTGTACCCGGAAGCCTTGCAGCATCGCACATTGGTTGACCTGATAGCGAAGTATAAGCGCCGTCGTTCCTGATAAGATGGCCGATGTTTCATAATTTCGGGCCTCCAAACAGAAACCAATGAATTTTAATTTAACACAGATGCCCGACAGGCACGTAAAGCCACGTCAGTCCGGTATCACCATGGTCATGGATAAAGGGCTGAGTCTGGAAGAAGCTCGTAATTTTCTAAGCGTGTCACTTCCTCATGTAGATATCGTAAAGCTCGGTTTCGGAACTTCCTATGTTACGCCTGATCTCCGCAAAAAACTGGATCTATACCGTAGCCATGATGTACCTGTTTATTTCGGAGGTACTTTGTTCGAGGCTTTCCTGATTCGAAATCAATTCGAAGATTACATCAGTGTGTGTAAGGACTATGATATCAACTTCATGGAAGTAAGTGATGGTTCGATCACCATCCCGCACGCGGAAAAATGTGGCTACATCGAAAAGCTGATCAAACATGGAACCGTGCTGAGCGAAGTTGGTAGTAAAGACGCCGCTCATATCATCCCGCCCTACAAATGGATCGAACTTATGCGGGCTGAACTCTCAGCGGGTTCTACTTATGTGATCGCGGAAGCCAGAGAGGCAGGTAATGTCGGCATCTATCGGGGTAGTGGTGAAGTGCGGGAGGGACTGGTGCAAGAGATCCTCACCCAGATTCCTGGCGAACGGATTCTTTGGGAAGCTCCTCAAAAGGCACAGCAATTATATTTCATCGAATTGCTCGGTTGTAATGTGAACCTGGGAAATATTGCTCCAACTGAAGTCATTCCGCTAGAAGCGATGCGTATCGGTCTTCGTGGCGATACCTTCGATTTCTTCCTAGATAAAAAAGAGTCCTGATGCGGGTCTTCGGGCTCATCGGTTATCCACTTACGCATTCATTTTCGGGCAACTACTTTGGGAAAAAGTTCGATGAATTAGGGTTGACCGATCATGAATATCGACTCTTCCCCAGACCTGATCTGAATGATTTTTCGACTTGGGTGCGCTCCATCGACGGATTGGTGGGCCTCAACGTCACCATTCCCTACAAGAAGAGCATCATTCCTTTTTTGGATGAACTGCGAACACCGAACGGGTTGCAAGCTTGTAATTGCATACACATCGAATCTGGCCGGTTGGTCGGATACAATACCGATGTGATCGGTTTCAGAGAGAGCCTACAGCCTCTCCTTCAGGCGCATCATAAACAGGCACTGATTCTCGGATATGGCGGTGCCGCTGAAGCGGTTCGGTTTGCATTGCAGGAAATGCAGATTTCCTCTAAGTCGGTTGTCAGGACTCGAAATAGGCCCGAACAACTGCTGTTCAGTGAGTTGACAACATCGATCATTGCAGATCATTCGTTGATCATTAATACCACCCCATTGGGTACGTTTCCAAAAGTGGAAGAGTTTCCGCTGATTCCATATGAAGGAATTAGCACCGATCACTTATTATACGATTTGGTTTATAATCCGGCCCGAACGATGTTTCTGCAAAAAGGGGAGGCGCGTGGGGCGATCGTTATGAACGGATTGGATATGCTGGTATTACAAGCCGAAGCAGCCTGGGAAATCTGGAACCGCTGATCAAGTGGATTGAAATCGATGTGCCAATAAATTTTCCGGTACTCGAATCGGCTTTTTACTATTGTAGTCAAAACAGATAAGGGTCGTGTGTGCCAGTGCGGTGACCACTTCCTCGGTTTCCTCCGTTCTCCAAACACGGTATACCATACGAAATCCGGTAGCTGACCACTCCGGTACGGCGATCTCGATTCGTAACCGATCACCATAAAACATCTCTTTTTTCAACTCGACCGATAAATCACGAAGGATCAGACCTGCGCCCTCGATATTCATTTCCGTATAACCGAATGTTCTCAAAAACTGCATGCGAGCTTCATGCAAGAGTCCAACGATCCGATCATTTCCCAAGTGATTTCCATAGTTCAGGTCGCTCACCCGGATGTGTAAGACGCATTCAAAAAGGGCCGTGTCCGGAAATGTCAGCTTCCAGGTGTTCATATCTACAGATTTGTGGGAAGTTCAGGGATTATTCCGGAAAATCGAGCAGGGCTACCAGACCGAGAAATGGATCGGCCTGAAACCCCAGTCCTGTTTCCAGCAACTCTGAATGCCATTGCTCACGCTGCAGGTTACAATCGGTTGTTTCCATTTCACCACTCAGGCAACAGGATAGCGACTCCCAGCGAATGGGCATCCGAATGGGCGACCCATGTTCATCCGCTACCCATACATATTCACTTTTTTCAACTGTTGATTTTGCGAAATGGGGGGAGACGAGCGGTGTGTTTACAAGGTCAGTGACTTCTATTGAATTTGATTCCGGTGTAGCGGTTTCGGATTTCAGATTTAATGGACTTTGTGCGATCGGTGGAATGGATGCATGGCTCCTGGATATGTCTGAGGCAGGTTCGATCACGTTTCTGTCCACCAGCCAAATTGTCAATAGCAGGATGGAGGCTGCCACCAATGAGGCCTTCAAAATATTTCTAGTTTTCCCGGGTCTGTCATTGATTTTTCGAATGATTGTTGCCTCGGGCTTTTCCTCATAGCTCAATACGCGCTGACTGAATTGGAGGCGGTCCAATTCCTCCCGGATGTTTTGCCAGCAACGACTGTCCGGAACTTCTTCCCAATAAAATAATGTATGCTGGAAGTCATTTTTCATGTTGCTCATTGAATAGTTTTCAATCGTTCTTGAAGCCATTTTTTTGCTCGGGCATATTGAGATTTACTGGTTCCCTCACTGATGCCCAATTGATGGGCGATCTCGGCATGGTTATATCCTTCTACGGCATAAAGATTAAAAACGGTTCGGTACCCGACCGGTAATTGTCGGATCAGTTCGTTCAGTTCTTTTGCCTCCAAATTTGTTAGACCGGTCTCCTGTAGGCTGGGTTCTTTCGAAGCCGGAGTATCCTCCAGGGAGAGTAGTGGTTTGATCCGACGAAAATGCTCGATGGCGGTGTTCACCATGATCCGTCTCGCCCAGCCTTCAAAGGAGCCTTCTCCTCGGAAGCTGGAAAGTTTTTGAAAGAGCTTGATGAACCCCTCTTGCAGAATATCCTCCGCAGCCTCTCGGTCAGCTGCATATCGAAGACAAACTGCATACAATCTGGGTGACAGCCATTGATATAGTTGTTCTTGCGAACGACGATCGTTATGCAGGCAGCCATCTAACAAGTCGCTTAATGGAACCGGAGGGTTGCTTTCCATCATCCTGATTTTTTTGCTTGATGCAAAAAGTCGATCAGTTGCAGTACGGCTTTTTTCCGGTGACTGACCTGGTTCTTTTCAGACAGGTTCATTTCAGCAAAAGTGATAGCTTTTCCTTGGGGGATAAAGATCGGATCATAGCCAAATCCCTGATCACCGGAGGGTTTGCTTGTGATTTGTCCGGGGCAAATGCCGGTGAACATATATTCTTTATTATCCCAGATCAGGCAGATCGTTGTTTGGAAAAAAGCATCCCGATCGGGGGTCGTCTTCATTTCTGTGAGTACTTTTTGGATGTTATCCTTGTCTGATCGATGAGGGCCGGCATAATGTGCACTGTGTACTCCCGGTCTGCCTTGTAAGGCCGATATGAAAAGGCCACTGTCCTCGCTGAAACCGGCAGAGACACTGCATCGGTCTAAAATGTACCGGATCTTCGCACGGGCATTGTCCTCCAGCGTCTCAAACGGTTCTGGAATATCTTCTACGATCCCGGCTTCTTTGAGCGTGATCAAGTGGATATTGGCGGGCAGAAGAGACTGTATTTCCTCTACTTTGTGTTGGTTGTTTGTAGCAAATAGAACTTCCATATAGATCACTATACACCGTATTGATTTTTAAGTGCGCCCCACAAACTTCGTTTTGCCTCAGGACGCTCGGCTAACAGATTGAGGGCCGGGGCAGCGAATACCGGTGAGCCCTGCAAGGTGGAAATGAGTCCGGCCTGCCCGATATTTTCCGGTCCCAATATCAAACTATGTGTGCCGAACAACCACCAGGCAGATGGTTCAAGGGTTTCTGCTAAAAAACCGGCCGACCATTCCGGATCCGTTTGGAGGTTTAGGATCCCGATATCCGCCATACTAAGTTTACAGGCTGATAAAATCCCCGTCAGTAAATTCAAGTCATTATCCGGTATAAAAGCATGACCGGGAGCATCCACCAGGATGAGTATTCTTTTTTCAAAGTTCCCCAGTAGAGTGGGTTTTGGCTTTTGAACAGTGGGCACCGATACCCGCGTTGTCGAAACCAATTGGCTCCCATACCAGTCGGGCAATTGGGCAGGGTCTAGTGTTATTTCATTGATCGACATGGTGTTGCAAAAGATACGAATGGGTGTTCGTTTTTTTTGTTTATTTGCGTCTCAAATGTAGTGCAATATGACTGCTGCGATGGATATTTTGATTACCCGTGCTGAGCAAAGCCGGTTGGGAGAGTTGAGTTTGGAAAACATTGCCTTCGGCAAACATTTCACAGACCACATGCTGGAGGTTGATTATGTAGACGGTAAATGGCAGCCTCCACAGATCCGACCCTACCAGCCCCTTTCTTTGGCCCCTTCTGTGGCAGCTTTGCACTATGGACAAGCCATCTTCGAAGGGATCAAAGCCTACAACGATGAGCAGGGGAATCCACGGATCTTTCGTCCGCTCGATAATTTTTACCGTTTCAATCTCTCTGCTGAGCGTATGCAGATGCCCACAGTCCCTGAGGAAATCTTCATGGAGGGTATGAGAACGTTGGTATCGATGGATCGGAGCTGGATCCCGAGTTTGCGGGATCACTCGCTTTATATCAGGCCCTTCATGTTCTCAACGGATGAATTGATCGGTGTACGTCCTTCGGAGATGTATAAGTTCATGATCATTCTCAGCCCATCAGGCCCTTATTACAGCGCCCCTATGCGTATACATGTGGAAGAGCAGTATGTACGGGCATCACCTGGTGGGGTAGGGTATGCAAAAGCGGCCGGCAACTATGGTGCGGCGATGTATGCCACCGCGCAAGCTCGTAAGCATGGATATGATCAGGTGTTGTGGATGGATGCGCAGGAGCATAAATATGTTCAGGAGTGCGGCACCATGAATGTGTTCTTTATCATTGACAATACAGCTATCACGCCGAGCTTGGAGCAGGGTACGATCCTGAATGGAGTGACTCGTCAGTCGGTGATCACTCTTTTAAAGGAAGCCGGATTAAAAGTTGAGGAGCGCCCTCTCAGTTTAGATGAAATTCTCGAGGCGCATGACCGAGGTGGATTAAAAGAAGTTTTTGGGACGGGTACGGCGGCCACTATCTCTCTGATCCGAGAATTGGCTTGTCGGGGTAGAGATCTTCAATTTGATGTGGATAGTTGGAAATATGCACCGGCGATCAAGCATAAGCTCTTGGATATACGCGAGGGGCGGATCCCCGATCTCCATGGCTGGATGATGCCGGTATAAAACAGAATTACTACATTAGGGAGCCAATCGCTCCCTTTTTTTTTATTCAATACTGCTCTATGAGATTTTTTAAATACGCCCTGACGGCCATGCTTTTTTTTGCACCACTCGGTTTGTGGTCACAATACACGCCGATCCCCTTGAGCGGTTTCAATCAGGATGTGGTGGCAGAAGCAGGAAATAGTGCGCTGGCAACAACTACCATAGAGATGGATGCGATCAGCCCTTCGAACAGTGTGATCTTTTCCACTGCATTTGCTTCGGCTAACGGATTGTCTGCCGGATTGCCTGCCAATGGAACCATCGTCAATGGTGCCGATACGTATCAACTGGCTCCTTACAATGCCAATAACGTTTTATTCGTGCGTAGAAATCAGTCGGCGGATCTGACCGTGACTGCGCCATCCTCTTATGCCAAGCTTCGGTTGTTGGCCTTCTCTACTGAGATGTCCAGTATACTCAACATCAGTTTGGGTTTCACCGATGGAACCACGACAACCTACCTGAATGGAGCTGTTTTATCCGATTGGTTCGACGGACAGAATAACATCGTATTACAAGGATTTGGGCGTATTAAACGACTGAGCAGCGGCCCTTACACAGTCGAAGGCTTGCCCTCCAATCCCCGTATGTATTTTCTGGAAATCACATTGAATTGTACAGATCGTTTCAAGTTGTTGAATCGGATCAGCATTTCAAATGTTTCCTCATCTGGTGGCAGTTTATTTCCGAATGCGATTTTTTTGGCTGCGTCCGGGCAAGCATATTCCCAAACCATTACACCTCAAATCACGCCCGCTAATTGCAATGGTTTAAATAATGGAAGTATTGCGCTTACCGTAAGCGGTTCCTCCGCGCCCTACGCATACAGCTGGAATACAACGCCTGCACAGACTTTTTCTACTGCGACCGGATTAGCGCCCGGGAACTATTCCTGTACAATCACAGATGCAGGCGGTTGTACAAGCACTTACAATGGAACGGTCGGACTTACCAACAATGCCACGGTAACGGCGACTGCAACGCCGGCAACGATCTGCCGCGGACAATCGGCACAGTTAACCGCTGTACCGGGCATCGGTCAGTTTACTACTTATACCTGGACACCAAGCGGGCAGTCAGGATCCAGTGTCAGTGTCAGCCCTGCCACTACCACAACCTACACACTGCAGGCTTCTCATGCCTCCGGTTGCAATGCCACCACACTGGTGACCCTAACGGTGGCGACAGATCCGACGGCGCCCCAGGCAAATGCGGTAGCAGTTTGCTCAGGTGGCAATGTGACCCTCAGTGTTCAAAATCCAGTTTCGGGGTCAACCTACCAATGGTTCAGTTCGTCAACAGGTGGATCGGTTCTGTTCACGGGGGTGGATTATAATTTGACCAACGTCACGTCTACATCAACCTACTATGTTCAGACTGTTAGCCAGGCAGGATGTATTTCAGCGACCCGCACGGCTGTGGATGTGACGGTGAATCCACTGGCACCGACGCCTCAGGTGAGCAACGTAATGGTTTGTCCGGGTACGGATGCCAGCCTACTCGTACAAAATATTACAACAGCAAATATCTCCTGGAGATGGTATAGTCAGGCTACTGGCGGCACGCCGGTCTACACGGGAAATCCATATGTGGTGACCAATGTTCAAGCCCCTTCAACTTGGTTTGTGGAGGGCATCACGGTTCCGGCTGGATGTGTTTCACCTGCGCCACGAACATCGGTTTCGGTTAGTTTGTACGCAGCGCTGCCGGCACCTGTTGTGACTTTACAGTCAGTCACGTTTGTTGCGGCCACGTTCACATGGGCAGCTGTGCCAGGGGCAACAGGATATCAGGTCAGTATCGATGGGGGGATTAATTTTCAATCTCCCAGCAGCGGAGCAACCGGCACGGTGCATACGGTTTCCGGCCTGGCGGGCAATACCACAGTCACGTTGGTGGTACGGGCCTTGGGCGTTGTCACTTGTCAGACCAGTCAATGGTCGCTGCCCGTTAGCGGAACGACACTCAGTACAAAAGAGATCTTTGTTCCCAATACGTTTACGCCCAATGGGGATGGCCGTAATGACCTGTTGAAAGTGTATGGAAATTACATCTCCACGATCGAACTCCGCATTTTCAATCAGTGGGGGGAGCTGATCTATTTCAACACGGACATCAGTAAAGGATGGGATGGTACGCATAAAGGGAAAGCTCAACCGATCGGCGTATATGCCTATACCCTTAAGGTGGTTTTGCAGGATAATACGATTAAAGTAAAGACAGGTTCCATCAATTTGATCCGATGAGTGTACGTTCGGTTGTGATGCTTTCTTTTCATTTGTTATGGTTTCTGCGCGCGCAGTCACAGGTGGATCCTCATTTCTCCCAATTCTATTCATTTTCCTTGAGTATGAATCCCGGTATGACGGGTGCGATGGAAGAAGATCTTCGTTTCACGGCCGTGCATCGGTCACAGTGGGGATCGATGATGGTTCCTTATTCTACCCAAGGTGTTTCCGTTGAATGGAAGTCGCGTTCCGATTGGCAATTCGGGATCTGTTTTTTGAACCAGGAAGCCGGAACAGGCGGTTATCGTTACCTGAACGGTTATGCGTCCATCGCCTACCGGGGGGTGCGATGGGGGACGAATCAGCTGGTGGTGGGATTGTCTGCCGGACAGATCAGTCGACGGTTCGATCCGCTGAAATTTCAGTTTGGCGACCAATGGAGTCCCATCACCGGTTATGACCCCAACGTACAAACCGGCGATCAATTGGTCCGCACCTCGGCTTCTACATTTGATGTTGGGGTAGGGCTTTTCTACTGGGATGGTGCGGCGGATAAAAAAGTTCGCCCCTTTGCTGGGGCCTCATTGATGCATCTGGGTAGGCCACAGGATCCATTTATCAGCAGTTCAGTGGAGCAACGGATGCCGTACCGAATGTTGGGGCAGGCAGGTTTGCAGTGGACGTTGTCAGATCGATTCTCACTGATACCCCATTTGCTTTACATGCGACAGGGCACCGCAACTGAAAAAATGTTGTCTATTGTGGGGACTTATTCCGTTGGGGAGGACTTGCGACTGATGCCTTCCATGGCCTACCGGGTGGGCGATGCCGTCGTCCCTGGTTTTGGAATTGGCTGGAGAAACTGGTCATTCGCAACCAGTTATGATATTTCAGTGGGGGTATTGGGCCGGGTTGGTCCAGGGGGTAGGAGCACGGAAATCTCATTGCGGTATGCCCCGCGCATCGCCTCCAAGGCCGGATTTTTGCCCTGCCCACGCTTCTAGCGGGGAGAACTCGTTAATAATCAGCGGCTATAGTTGGTCTTTTTTTTTCTCTTTTTTTGGTGATTCGCCCTCTCCCCGTTACCTTTGCCTCCCCAAAAACAAGGGATTCGAATGCCTACTATTCAACAACTGGTGAGAAAAGGAAGGGAGATCATCCGGGCCAAGAGCAAGTCTCGTGCCCTCGATCAATGTCCTCAACGTCGTGGTGTATGTACCCGTGTGTATACAACTACTCCTAAAAAACCGAATTCAGCCCTTCGTAAAGTGGCAAAGGTTCGTTTGACCAACAAGGTGGAGGTGATCGCCTACATCCCTGGAGAGGGTCACAACCTGCAGGAGCACTCAATCGTATTGATCCGCGGTGGTCGTGTAAAAGACTTGCCAGGAGTACGTTACCACATTGTTCGTGGTTCTTTGGACACCGCCGGTGTTAAAGACCGTAAACAGAGCCGCTCCAAATACGGTACTAAGCGTGAAAAAGCTAAGAAATAATCCATTCAATATTTGATTCGTCATGCGGAAAGCACAAGCCAAGAAACTCCCTCTCGCACCAGATCCAAAGTTCAACGACAAGTTGGTAACTCGCTTCGTGAACAACGTCATGTGGCAGGGTAAGAAGAGTGTAGCCTTCACTATTTTCTACGATGCCCTCGACAAGGTAGCCAAGCAAACCAGTGAGGATGGTTATGAAGTTTGGAAGCGCGCATTAGCCAATGTTTCACCCTCTGTAGAAGTTCGTAGCCGTCGTATCGGTGGTGCAACTTTCCAGATTCCTTCTGAAGTTCGTCCGGATCGTAAGATCTCTTTGAGCATGAAATGGTTGATCCGTTACAGCCGTGAGCGTAACGGGCGTAGCATGGCAGACAAATTGGCCAATGAGATTGTAGCGGCCAGTAAGGGTGAAGGTGCAGCCTTCAAGAAAAAAGAAGACACACACCGTATGGCTGAAGCGAACAAAGCTTTCGCTCACTTCCGTATCTAACAGTAAATTCTTTTTATATAAAGCCATCCAGATCGGATGGCTTTTTTTTGCTCAGTGCATACAGCCCACCAGCCAAGACAACAGGCAGAGGGTAAAAACTTTTCTAAGAATTCGTGAAAATAAAAAAGGCGGGAATCAATCCCGCCTTTTTTTATTTGCTCAATCGGCTTTTCAGGTTTTCATCGATGGCATCGAGGAATTCCTGCGTATAGAGGTAGTGTTCTCCATGTTTTACTTTGTTGCCGTGAATGCAGACAGCCAGGTCTTTGGTCATTTTTCCTTGCTCAACGGTTTCAATGCAAACATTTTCCAAGGCTTCGCAAAAATCGATCAATGGTTGGTTATTGTCGAGTTTGCCTCGGAAAGCTAGTCCGCGTGTCCAGGCAAAAATGCTGGCGATCGGGTTCGTTGAGGTGGGTTTTCCGGCCTGGTGGTCGCGGTAATGGCGGGTGACGGTGCCATGGGCAGCTTCTGCTTCCATGGTTTTCCCATCGGGGGTGATGAGCACAGAAGTCATCAGTCCCAGTGAGCCAAACCCTTGCGCTACAGTATCGCTTTGTACATCGCCGTCGTAGTTCTTACAAGCCCAAACAAAGTTTCCGTTCCACTTCAAGGCAGAGGCGACCATATCATCGATCAGGCGATGCTCATAAACGATACCGGCAGCTTCGTAAGCGTTTTTGAACTCTTGTTCAAAGATCTCCTGAAAGATATCCTTGAACCGGCCGTCGTATTTTTTCAGGATGGTGTTTTTAGTCGATAAGTAGAGGGGCCATTTTTTGCTCAGCGCCATATTGAAGCAGCTGCGTGCAAATCCACGGATGCTCTCATCGGTATTGTACATGGACATCGCCACGCCATCCCCTTTGAAATTGAAAACTTCAAAGGTTTGAGGTGCACTGCCATCCTCCGGGGTGAAGGTCATGGTAAGCTTACCCTTTCCTTTGATCACGGTGTCAGTGGCACGGTATTGATCGCCGAAGGCATGACGGCCCACGATGATGGGAGCGGTCCAATTCGTAACCAGGCGAGGAATATTACTGATCACGATGGGCTCCCGAAAAACGGTTCCGTCCAGAATGTTGCGGATGGTGCCATTCGGACTTTTCCACATTTGTTTGAGGGAGAATTCTTTAACACGCGCTTCATCGGGGGTGATGGTAGCGCACTTGATCCCGACACCAAATTCTTTGATCGCGTTGGCAGCATCCACCGTGACTTGGTCATCCGTCAGGTCACGATTTTCCATGCCCAGGTCGTAGTATTTGATGTCTACTTCGATATAGGGTAGGATCAGTTTTTCTTTGATAAATGACCAGATGATGCGTGTCATTTCATCGCCATCCAGTTCCACTACTGGGTTAGCTACTTTGATCTTTTCTGCCATGGACTAATTCTTTTTATTAGTCGGCAAAGGTATCATTTTTCAGTGACTGATTCAGCCCAATGAAACGTCCAAGATCATCATGACCAGGAATCCGGCGATGAAGCCCAATACAGATCGATCCGTGTATTTGTCCCGTTGCGTTTCCGGGATTACTTCTTCCACTACGACGAAGATCATGGCCCCTGCTGCAAAGGCAAGTGCGAAGGGGAGTAGGGGTTCGATGTAAATAACGGCGACCGCACCAACTAAACCTGCAACCGGTTCGACGATCGCAGACAATTGGCCGTACCAGAAACTTTTGAAACGGCCCACGCCCTGTCTCCTAAGCGGCATAGATACGGCGATCCCCTCCGGAAAATTTTGAATGGCGATGCCGATGGCTAAGGTAATAGCCCCGGCAACCGTGGCATGCTCAACGCCCAGGTAAGCTGCGCCGAACAAAACACCCACCGCTAGTCCCTCCGGAATATTATGCAGCGTGATCGCCAAAATCAGCAAAGTGGTGCGGTGTAGATTACTCTGTACACCCTCTTTCTCTTCAATGCCGAAATTCAAGTGCAGGTGTGGCATAAAGCGGTCCAGCGAAAAAATGAAAAGTGATCCGGCGGCGAACCCGACGGCAGCCGGCATCCAGCTCCATCCCGGATATAGCCTTTCTGAGATCTCAATGGAAGGGGCCAGCAGCGACCAGAAGCTAGCTGCAACCATAACGCCTCCTGTGAACCCAAGCATCGGGTCCAGGACGGAACGATGCATGGTCCGAAAAAAGAAAACCATGGAAGCTCCCAAGGCGGTGACAAACCAAGTGAAGGTGGTGGCTAATACCGCCGACCAAATAGGGCCGATCTGTTGACTGAATTCTAATAATTTTTCCATCAACTGCAAGATAGCATGACTTATGCCGTCCACCGTCATGATCTATTTCCGATCTTGGGAAGAACTTCGTTGTTGGTTTATTCAGAGTTTATTCACATCAGGTCAGCGAGGGGCAACTTTTTAATTGCCGGATTCCACCTATCTTGCGACTTCGTGTAAAAAAAACACATTATGTCCTTTCACGATTTTTCAGTCCCCTACGAATCCGATGCGCGCTATGCTCAACGGGTGGCTTATTTTTCTATGGAGTTCGCAATCCATCAGCCCTTGAAGATCTATAGTGGCGGGTTGGGGTTCTTGGCCGGCTCCCATTTGCGCAGTGCCTATGAATTGAAGCAGAACCTGATCGGTATCGGCATTCTGTGGAAATATGGGTATTACGATCAGGAGCGAAACCAGGACCAGACCCTGAATGTTGCTTGGAATGAAAAACAATATAGTTTCCTGGAAGACACCGGAATCAAATTCCAAATCACCATACACGAGCATCCGGTTTGGGTGAAGGCGATGTACCTAAAACCCGAAACCTTCAAGTCGGCACCCCTTTTCTTGTTATCAACCGATCTTCCGGAGAACGATTATGTTTCACAGACCATCACGCATCGACTGTATGATGCGAATGTGGCAACGAAGGTGGCGCAGTTCATTCTGCTGGGTGTCGGTGGCGCAAAGTTGGTCGATCTGTTGAACTTTCAACCTGAGCGCTACCACCTGAATGAGGCCCACGGCTTGTCGGCTGCTTTTTATCTCTATCAAAAGTATAATCGACAACTTTCTGAAGTCACCAAGCGCTTGGTGTTCACGACACATACGCCAGAGGAAGCCGGTAACGAAAAGCATGATATCTATCTCTGTCATAAGATGAGTTATTTCTGCGGGCTGACCATTGAGGAAGTCAAGCAGCTGTATCAACACGACAGTGATGATTTCAATCATTCTCTGGCGGCACTCCGCTTTGCTCGTATGGCAAACGGTGTTTCCAGATTGCATGGAGAAGTATCCCGGGCCATGTGGGCTAAATACCCAGGTATCTGCCAGATCAAATCGATCACCAACGCACAGAACTGGCGCTATTGGGCGGATAAGCAATTGTATCGGTTCATGGAGGCCGGCGACAATTATGGTATCGACGACCGTAAGAAATATCTTAAGAAGCGGGCCTTTGAGATCGTGGCCGATCAAACCGGTAAACTTTTCAACCCAGACGTTTTCACCATTGTATGGGCACGCCGCTTCGCCGGCTACAAGCGTGCCGGATTGCTTACCCGGGATGAAAAGCGTTTTGCGCAGTTGCTGGGGAATTCAAAATATCCGGTACAGATCATCTGGGCTGGTAAGCCTTATCCGGTCGATCATCCCGCGATCAGCGAATTCAATGAACTCGTTCACATCAGCCGTCAGTACAAGAACATGGCCGTCCTGATCGGTTATGAGCTCACCTTATCAAAACGAATGAAGCAAGCGGCTGATTGCTGGCTGAATAATCCGCGTGTTCCGCGCGAAGCCTCCGGCACCAGCGGCATGACGGCTTGTATGAACGGTTCGGTGAATTTTTCCACGGATGACGGATGGATCCCTGAATTCATCAACCATGGACATAATGGATTTGTAGTGCCCAAGGCGGACTATGATAATATGTATGTGCAGGAGCAGGATGATTACGATCTGGAAAAGCTCTATGATATCCTCGAGAATCAGATCCTTCCCCTCTATTATGAGAATTATGGTGTGTGGAGAGAGATCATGAAAAACGGGATGCGGGATGTGCGCTACCAATTCGAGAGCAACCGGATGGCGCATGAGTATTATGAACTCTTGTACAAGTAGGTCAGCCGTTCAGCTCCCATTCTCCATAGGGGAGTGATACGTTGTAGTACGAAGCCAGCTTTTCGAGTATGCGTTCCACCATCGCATCCGGGCAGGATGCACCGCTGGTGATCAATATGCGAACGGGTCCATCTTCGGGTAAGTAGTTCCCTGATGTTTTTTCAGTTCCCTGGAAAAAATCAAAATGATGGATGCGTTTTTTGCTCTCCATTCGATCAGGGCCGTCGATGTAATAGGTCGGAAACTTTTCTGTCAGTAATTCATACAAGTGCGAGGTGTTGGATGAATTGTATCCGCCAACGACCAGTGCCAGGTCGGCCCTGGTTTCCAGCATACCCATGACAGCGGATTGATTGTCGCTGGTGGCATAGCAGAGTGTATCGCGTGTGTCCGCAACCGCATCCGGATCGGCATTTGTCTTCCGGACTTCTTCTTTCAGATAATCAGCAATGCCTTGTGTGTCGGAGGCCAACATGGTGGTTTGGTTCACGACGCCGATCCGTTTGAGGTGCTCGTTGATCTGAAATCCCGCTGAAAATTGACCGGCGAATTCAATTTCAAATTCGCCCTGTGTAGCTTCCTTCCGGACATATCGGGCCAAACGCTCTGCCTGTTCCCGGTCTTTGATCACCACGGCAGGACCGTGTGCTGCCGCGTGCGAAAAGGTGGCTCGGGTCTCTTCATGTGAGGGTTTGCCGTGTATCACAATGGTGTATTCCTTCTGGGCAATGGATTCACTTCGGTTCCATACTTTTTCTACGAAGGGGCAGGTGGTGTTATAGGATTCGAGTTGAATGCCGATCGACCGTAATTTCTCCTCAATATCGAGTGTGGTGCCGAAAGCAGGAATCAGTACTATATCAGCTGCGGTCAATGTTTCGAATGGGATGAGTTGTTTTCCCTTAGTGTCCTGTAGAAAGCGAATGCCTCGCTGCTGCAGATCTGCATTAACCAGCGGATTGTGGATCATCTCACTCAGTAGAAAAATTCGCTTGTCAGGATTTTGTTCAATGGTCCTAAATGCGATTTCAATGGCATTTTCAACCCCATAGCAAAAACCGAAATGACGCGCCAGGTAGATCTGAAGCGGACCCATATCCAAGCAGGTGGGCGTAAAATCCTTCTTTAGTTTATCACCCGCTTTTCTTTTTTGTTTGATGGCGCTGATAAGCGGGCTACGATAGAATGTGGGGACTTCAAAACTTCGCATGAAGACAAAGATACGTGGTCGAAACGCCGCATTTCAGTACTTTGCATGAAACCTGTATATGCGTCTGCTCACAATGATTTTTTGTATGTTGGCAGGGATGAGCGCTTGCAGTCCCAGTACCTCCAACAACACCACTAAAAACTACGATACCCCCATGAAATTCGAGACGCCTCAGTGGGCCCGACAAACCTCGATCTACGAAGTGAATGTCAGACAATACACCCCTGCCGGTACGTTCCGCGCTTTCATGAGCGAATTGCCTCGCTTACGAGATATGGGCGTCGGAACGCTCTGGTTCATGCCCATTACTCCCATTGCAGCACTGAATCGAAAGGGGACCTTGGGAAGCTATTATGCTTGTTCGGACTATACCTCCATCAATCCCGAATTTGGGACACTGGAAGACTTCAAGGAGTTGGTCAAGCAAGCCCATGAATTAGGTATGAAGGTCATCATCGACTGGGTGGCCAACCACACGGGCTGGGGGCATCGCTGGACCACCGAACATCCAGATTATTATCTGCGTGATTCAGCTACGGGCGATTTTAAGATCGCCTCAGGTATGGATGATATCATCGAATTGAATTTTGCCAATCCCGCCCTTCGGACGGCCATGATCGATGCCATGCGATTCTGGGTGGAGGAATGTGATATAGACGGCTTCCGTTGTGATCTGGCCTTTTGGGTAGAGCTGCCGTTCTGGCGCGAGGCCAGAGATAAAATCGATGCCGTCAAACCATTATTCTGGTTTGGAGAATACGACGAGCTGGAGAAGCCTGAGTACGCGGAGGTGTTCGATGCCAGCTATACCTGGACGTGGATGCATCGCGCAAAAGATTTTTATCAGCAACGTGGGCACCTCGATACATTGCTGGAGGTCCTTGATCGCTATGAGGGATTGAAAAATGATCGCATGCGCTCTTGGTTCACCACGAATCATGATGAAAATAGCTGGAACGGAACAGAGTTTGAGAAGTATGGTGATATGGCGCGTTCGCTAGCTGTGTTCAGTGCTACCTGGCCCGGCGTTCCATTGATCTATTCAGGCCAGGAGATCGGTAACCGAAAACGAATTCAATTTTTTGAGAAAGACACAATCTTGTCCGGACCCGATGCGGAATCTTTTTCCGCATTCTATTCTTCCCTGCTTCAATTGAAAAAGTCAAACCCGGCCCTGCGGTCCGATTCCGCTGCTTCTGTTATTCGGCTGCAGACCACCGCTCCGGGTCAGGTACTGGCATTTTTACGTATTCAGGAGAGGAATTCGGTGTTGGTCGTGCTCAATCTCTCTACGCAGGCGGACTTGCATTTTGAGATCGTCGACCCACGTTTATCTGGACCTTATCGCAATCTCTATTCAGGCGCTTCCAATGATTTTCGCTCCGATAAGTCTTTTGAGATGCAACCCTGGGAACACCTGATCTATACCGCAGAATAAAAAACGCCCCGGTTCGGGGCGTTTTTTATTGTCGATCGGGTAATCATTCATCTGATTCTGGCAACATAACAGGGTAGCGATAGATTCCATTGTATCCATCATAAAAGCCCTCCACGCTGATGCTCCTACTTCTGGCAGAACCGAGTGCTCTGGCCAGATCATCCATATTCTTGATCTCTTGTTCGTTGACACGTGTGATCACAAATTCTTCTTGCATGCGGGTTCGACTGAAGGGGCCGGCCGGCGTTATTTTTTTCACCATCACACCACCGTTGACTTCATTCCGACTCGCCATTTTCTGATCGATGTTGACTAGTTCTCCTCCCAACAAATTCCCCAGGGTGGAGGCGGTCAGGTTTTCATAGGTCCCTGTTTCGGCCTTCAGCGTTACGTTAAGGGTTTTTTCCACTCCGGCGCGTTTGTAGGAGATGGCCACTTGATCACCGGCATTCAGGGAGGCAATGGTGCCCTGCAATTCACTCCAGGATCCTATGCTGATCCCATTGACTTTAGTGATGATATCGCCCTTTTTGAGTCCGGCGGCAGCGGCCGCACCATCATTGGCAACGTTGCCGACATATGCGCCATCGGTAGAATTCATCTTGGTTTGATCTGCAGCTACTCCGAGATAGGGGCGTTTTACATCGCCGAATTTAATAAGGTCGTTCACGATCTTTTTGGCAAGGTTGACCGGAATGGCAAATGAATATCCCGCGTACGTACCGGTGGGGGCGTAGATAGCGGAGTTGATACCCACCAATAATCCGTCTGTGGTAATCAACGCGCCGCCGCTGTTTCCCTGATTGACAGCTGCATCGGTTTGAATGAAGGATTCAATCGGCGTATCACTTTGACGCCCGTTCACACCGATCGAGCGGCCTTTAGCGCTTACGATACCTGCGGTTACGGTGGTTTCAAGTGAGAGCGGGTAGCCGATGGCCAGTACCCATTGTCCGAGTTTCAGTTGGTCTGAATTTCCATAGAGCATGTACGGAAATCCCGTGCCATCTATCTTCAGTACGGCGATATCACTACTGGGATCTTTTCCAATCAATCGGGCGGGGTATGTTTTCTTGTTATTGAGGGTGACATTGATCTCAGCAGCTACACCTTGGTCTCCATCGGAGATGACGTGGTTGTTGGTTACTATGTAACCGTCTTCACTGATCAACACACCACTTCCAGAGGCACGTTGTTCGGGTTTGATCTGGGGACCGAAAAATCCTTCTCCGAAAAATTGCTCGAACATATCATCAATTCCGCCGCGAGAACGGGGCAGTTGATTGGTGATTCGTTTGGCAGGTGTTTTTGTTTTGATATGCACCACCGCCTGAACGGCCGCCTGAGAGGCTTTGGTGAAATCAACAGAGGTAGATGCATTGTTGGCTGCATTCTCCAGAAACCCCGCGTAATTGGCAGGTAATTTTCCGGCACCGACACCATCGAACCCAGACCCGCTTCTGTTGCTGATCCGGTCGTAGCTCCATACGGTGACTAGTGCGGTGCTTGCGCTTAAGGCTGTCATCGCCAATATTTGTTTCCATTTCATAGGCATGTATTTCTTTGACTATTGCAATATAATTCGCTCTTGTCCCCGTTCGTTCAGGGGTTGAAGGGTTTAACAATTTTTCAACTCAGGAGTGGAGTCCGCGTAAAAAGGCCAGGGTGTCAATACCGTCTGCGTACTGATCCAGCGTGGGTGTTTGAGCGGTGCCAAAAGGGATCCCATGCCAGCCGACCCGACACTGGATCTGATCCAGATGTCGCTCGCTCCATTCAACAGCCTCCTCGGGCTGGTCGTAGTAATGAACGTGAACAACCCCAATGGGCGCATAAAGTGAAGGCTGTTCAACAAATAGGGCGATCCCATTGGTCATGTAGTACTCTTTGTTCAGTATGCGGAGTGCTAACTGATAGTCGTAATTGTTTTTTAATTTATGGTGCTCAGCTAGAAATTGATAGGCGTCGCCGGCTCCAAGCAATGGCTTAAAATCATATCCTCTGGGAACACAGAGTTGTGTGACGTTTCGGCATCCTCTTCCAAAATATGCATACAGGTCATCACTTAGTGCGATCAGCTCAGCTTCCGATTCCCGACCAGTCAGTATTGCTACAGAGGTTCTGTTTTTACGGATGATGTTTGGGGATCTTCCGAAATAGTATTCAAAGTAGCGGGCGGTGTTATCACTTCCCGTGGCAATGAATGCTTCTGCCTGATTCAATCTTTCTACAATCTGCAACTGATCAGCCATGCGTGGATCCCATTCGATCAGTTTGGCCGCCAGGTGTTCAAACAGGATGCTGTCCTGGGCGGAGAGTTTGATAAGTGCATGGTTCCCGCTTACAAAAACGGCAAGCCAGTCGTGAAATCCTACCAGTGGGAGATTGCTGGCCAAAACAAGCCCGACCTTTTTGGGTGCGGCCAAGTTTTCAGGTATTCCGGCACTGGTTGCCCAGTCTGATAATTTCTGTGGGTTCAGAAAGGCTTTAGAAAGCTGTTGGGTGGCCCGATCGATAAATGGTGGGATGAACCAAGGATTGGAACGGGAAGCCATCTCTTTAGCTTGCAGCCACGCTGGCTCATCGGAGAGGAGGTAGTTTCCCAGCCGCCCGGCCAGCTCAATCCGTTCGTTAAGATTCATATTGAATTACCTAGATTTGTACATCAAAATTAGTTATACAATCTCTTATAATTTTAGATCATGGCTATCAAGATCACCGATGAATGTATCAATTGTGGCGCCTGTGAGCCCGAATGTCCGAACAATGCCATCTACGAAGGGGGTGTTGAATGGGCGATTGCGGATGGAACATCCGTAAAAGGTTCTTTCTCCTTGATGGATGGTCAGCTCGTGGATGCCGGCACCAAACATGCGCCGATCGCGATCGATACCTACTACATCACGCCCAATAAATGCACCGAATGTCAGGGCTTCCATGAGGAGCCTCAATGTGCTGCGGTTTGTCCGGTCGATTGCTGTGTGCCCGATGAATTATACCGGGAAACCGTCGAGGAATTACTTTCCAAGAAGGATAAGCTTCACCTCTGATGAAGACTGCCATTGCCCTGGTGACCGGCGGATATTCCGGTGAAGCCGTGATTTCTTATCGTACGGCTGATACCATCCAGCAGCACCTCCAATCGGACCAATATCAGGTATATCGGATCGACATCCGAAAAGACGGTTGGTGGCATAGTACTTCCGAGGAAAAGAACATTGAGGTTGACAAAAATGATTTCTCTATCCGAGTGGATGGGAAACACATTTGTTTCGATGCTGTTTTTGTTGCGATGCACGGCACCCCCGGTGAAGATGGCCGCTTGTTAGGCTACTTCGACATGCTGGGGATTCCATATACTTGTTGTCCTACGGCTACCTCGGTGGTCACCTTCAATAAATGGTATGCAACTTCCATCGCAGGAGCTGCGGGCATTCCAGTTGCCCGTTCTATTTTTTTTGAGCGAGGTTGTGATCATACTGAGGCCGCTGCTTCAATTCGACAGGGCTTGAAATTTCCTGTTTTTGTCAAGCCGAATAACGGAGGGTCAAGTATCGGCATGTCCAAGTTGAATCTGACTACGGATGATGTAGTGGCAGCTTTAGAAAAAGCTTTCCAGGAAGATGGTCAGGTGCTGGTGGAAGAAATGGTTCAGGGAAGGGAATTCACTGTTGGTGTGTACAATGACCCAAGCGGTATTGTTGTGCTGCCCATCACGGAGGTCGTAGCGGATACCAATCAGCCATTTTTTGATTTTATCGCCAAGTATCAGGGAAAATCTACCGAGATCACGCCGGCAGAAATACCGACTAACATGGCCGACAAATTACGCGACACCGCCAAAAAAATCTATGCCGTTTTTGGTTGCGCCGGGGTGGTGCGGATCGACTTTATTTATGAGCCGGAGCAGGATATTCCATACATGCTGGAAGTGAATACCATTCCGGGTCAGAGCAGTGCGAGCATCATTCCGCAGCAGGTACAGGCGGCCGGAATGAAGCTTTCTCAGTTTTATTCACAGCTGCTGGAAGTGACACTGTCAACCCATGCTAAAACCCCGGATGCGGTATGATCGATTGGCTGCTCAAGAAGCCCTGGTGGTTCAACCTGCTGGCAGGGGTCATATTAGCAGTGGCCCTATTTTTCTTTTGGTTATTGTCGCTTGGCTGGTTAACTAATCATGGTAAAACTGCCTCCGTGCCGGCAGTGGTCGGACTTTCCATATCGGAAGCTCAAAAAATTCTCGAATCAAAAGGATTCACGGTGGAAGTGGATGATTCAATCTACTCCGATACCAAGCCTGGTTTACATGTACTGAAGCAATTGCCGGACTCAGCTGAATTAGTGAAGGAAGGCCGAACGGTTTATCTCACCATTACTCGGGCCGTACCGCCTTCCGTGGAGATGCCCAGTTTACGTGGACAAAGCTATCGCAATGCGGAGCTGATCCTTAAAAGCATGAATCTAGTGGTCGGGGATACCATCTACAGAAAGGATTTTGCTCGCAATGCTGTGCTCGATCAGCTATATCGTGGTCGATCGATCAAGCCAGGAGCACAGGTGCCCATGGGCTCACGTATCGATCTCATTCTTGGCAATGGAGTTGGGAATGAAGAAATGTTGGTTCCTGATCTGATTGGTATGCGCTATTCAGAAGCAAGTCTGCTGATCGGCGATATGGGCCTTGGTCTGGGCGTACTGATCCTCTCACCGGAAGTAACTGACACCTTGAGTGGATATGTTGTACGACAAGAACCCGTAACCCGGTTGGGGGATTCAGTTGTAAACCGCATTCGCGCTGGCCAACTCATCGATATTTGGTTAGGGGCCACACCGCCTGTTAAAGACACCATCCGAATTCAATAAAAATTTATACCGTGCATACGATCACTGTTGAGAAACTTAAAGAACGTTTGGACTCCCGCGAAGCCATTAAGTTGGTCGATTGTCGGGAACCGCATGAATACGAGGAGTTCAACCTCGGCGGATTACTCCTACCACTGGGCAAGATCCAGGGAATGGAGATCGATCCCATCGAAGATTGGAAGGAAGAAGAGGTCATACTGCACTGCCGTAGCGGACAGCGCAGTATGATGGCCGCTCTCTTCCTGGAGGCGATCGGATTTAAGAATGTTGTGAATCTGGCCGGTGGGGTGCTCGCTTGGAGAGAATTATATGGTGATACCCGTCCCGGATCATAATTCTATCTGTACCCCCATCGTTGCATTGATCCCCGCCATTGGGAAATAGAAATTTTCAGTAGTCAGCCGCCCGCCATAAAAATAACTGAACGTGTAACCGTTCGGCTCATATCGGACATTCGTGACATTGTTCACCTGTAAAAGGATCCGAACTGATTTTTCTTTCGGCATCGGAATTGTATAGTCGATCAACAGATTCTGCACCCAATAGGGATCCAGTGAACGAGACCGATCGGATGTGTTGTCAAGATATTGTCGGCTTACGAACTGACTGATCCATTGGCACTCCAATCCTTTTAGGGGCGTCCAACTTAGGATTCCGTTCGATACCCATTCAGGTGAGAGGGCGAGATTCGATCGATTGTAGAAGCGTTTGAGCTGACCGCCGTTGTCGTAGTCATCCAGGAATTCGGTGAAGTTTCTGACTCGGTTACGGCTCCATGCCACGTTACCAGCCAGTCGGATCGTTCTGTGTACATTCCAGCTTCCTTCCAACTCGATCCCCATTCGATAGCTTTGTGGAATATTTTGACGGGTATAGGCACCAACATCGTTGATGGCACCGGTCAGGATCAATTGATCCTGGTACGACATGTGATACAGGGTGGCTGACCATCTGTAGTTCTTCATCCTCCTGCCGATGTTCGCTTCCAGATCCAGCAGTTTTTCCGGACGCGGTTGTTGATTCCACCCCGCCTCAAAATCATCGCGGTTAGGTTCCTTTTGCGCATAGGCAAGTGAGAGGAATCCGGACCAGCTGGCTCGAGCGTAACTGATGCCCGCTTTTGGATTTACAAATCGGTAGATCGGATGGAACCGGATATTGGGGTTATTCCGAAATCCGTTCAGGCGATATTCGACCCAACGTGTTTGCAGATCGGTAAAGAGCGACCAGTTCGGTTTCCAGTTCCATTGCCATTTGAAGAATTGATTCGCATCATTTTTATCAGCCGGTTGATCGTACCAGTTCTTGATGGCGGTCAGCCCGTTCAACGCCCAAGTGGGTTTACCGAAATGTTGACCAACATAACGGGTGAGTGCTCCGCCCCAGGTGAAGGCTGATCGACCCTTTTTCCATTGGTAAGAAAAAGTCGTTCCATAAAAATGATTATCGAGCCACAACTGTCTGATCAGATCGGTGGTGAAGGTCGTGTCATTTCCATTGACCGGATAGGGCATGCCATAATGGGCATAGTCCTGCTCCGCTTTATATTGCTCATAATATCCTTTTCCTCTTGTGTAAAATAAGGCGATCGACAACTGTGCTTTCTTAGCGGTGGTTCGGTTGAAGAAGAGTTGGGTGTGCCGTTGTTGGTAGTTGTCTGTCTCCTTTTCATAGGGATCACCGGGACGTTCAGTGCCGGCATAATTGATCCGTCTATTGCCGGCATCAAGGTCCGCCTCTGAGATCCCATACCAGGCTTGATAAGTTCTTTCTTTTCCGGCGAATTGTGTCAGCCGAATCGAATAACCCGGTTGTATGAAGGCAGTAGAAACATAGTAGGAAGAGAGTAGGCTATTGGCCCGATCGATGAAGCCGTTGCTTGCGATCTGTGAGAGGCGGATGTCCGTAGCGAATTTTCCCTGCAAGCCACTTTGATAAAGCAGTGTGTGTTTTCTGGAATCGAAGGAGCCGAAACTGTTTTGAATGCTGAGTCGTTTTTCCGGAACCGACGAATGCGTACTGATGTTCAGATTGGCGCCAAAGGCCCCGGCTCCATTGGAAGAAGTGCCAACCCCTCGCTGAAGTTGGATGCTCTGTGCGGAGGATGCGAGATCAGGTAGGTTGACAAAGAAAATACCCTGACTTTCCGCATCATTGTAAGGGATACCATTGATCGTCATGTTGATGCGAGTAGGATCAGTTCCCCGAATCCGTATACCGGTGTATCCGATTCCGTTTCCGGCGTCTGAATGAACCACTACTCCGGGTAAGGTTGATAATAAGAAGGGGAGGTCTTGACCGAGATTTCGTTTCTCGATCTCTTTTCTGTTCAGGTTTGTCTTTGAAAATGGAGCCTCATCACCAGCGCGTACGGCTTGAACCTCAACGGGGCTCAAAAGATAAAAACTATCTTTTTTTTCTGCTTGCGCAAGGGAAAGAAGAGGAGAGATGAGTAGCAAGGTCAGTAGACGATATCCGTTCATCGAAATGGATTTATCGCTACCGGGAATACTGGGTAAGATTCCTTCTCCTCCCTTCGCAGGCATTATCCTGGACAGGTTCTACGGGTTTGATCTCAGCCGATGTTCTATGAACAACAGCACCCCGGAAGCGTGATTTACACAAAATTACAGATTTAAAACAAGCCTTGATCCATTTTGTTCAGAGTCTTGATTCCCTTATCTTTGCATCGCGAAGTAGAGCAGCGGTAGCTCGTTGGGCTCATAACCCAAAGGTCGGGAGTTCGATCCTCCCCTTCGCAACATCATCCGCCTTCGGGCGGATTTTTTCTTCAACCCTGTCCAGTTATGCGATCCGGATTCATCAATTTCTTTGGTCGGCCCAATGCCGGGAAAAGCAGCTTGCTGAATTTTCTGATGGGGGAGAAATTGGCCATTGTTTCCTCCAAGGTGCAAACAACTCGTCACCGGATCAAAGGGATCCTCACCGAGGACGCGTACCAGATGGTCTTCTCTGATACCCCGGGAATCATCGATCCGAAATATCCGTTGCACAAGCGAATGATGGAAGCGGTCCGGTCGGCCTTAGAGGATGGAGATATCTCTTTGCTATTGGTGGATGTGGGTTCAGATTGGGGTGAGTCTGATCGGATTTTTAGTGAACTCAAGTTGCGCAACCAGGCGTGGGTGTTGATCACCAAAACAGATACCTGCAAGGTGGTTAAGATTAAGGAGGCAATCGAGTTTTTTGGAGGAAAGCCCTACGCCAAGAAGGTGATGGGCGTGTCTGTTCAGCGACCAGCTGACAGAGACCGTTTGCTTAATGAATTTGAATCCGTTCTCCCGGAAGGCCCGGCTTATTTTCCTGCTGACGAGATAAGCGACGCGCAAACGCGTTTCTTTGCATCGGAACTGATCCGGGAAAAGGTATTTGACCTGACAAGTGAAGAAATTCCTTACCACACGACAGTGGTGGTTAGGGAATTTCAAGAGAAGACGACCTTGGTGAAGATCGTTGCGGATATTGTGGTGCATCGTGAAAGCCAGAAGGCTATATTGATCGGGGAGGGAGGTGCGATGATCAAAAAATTGGGAACCGAATCCCGCCGCTCCATCGAGGCCTTTATTGGTCGTAAAGTGTTCTTGGAATTGTTCGTTAAAGTACGGCCCAAGTGGAGAGAAAGCGAATTGTTCTTGGATGAGTATGGGTATTGATTCATCCGATTATTGATAAGATTGAAACGTTTATTATGTCGTATACAGTTGCCATTGTGGGAAGACCGAATGTTGGGAAAAGCACCCTTTTCAATCGATTGCTTGAGCAGCGTAAAGCGATCGTGGACGATGTCAGCGGTGTAACCCGTGATCGTCAATATGGCGTGGCCGATTGGAACGGCAAATCATTCAATGTGATTGATACGGGTGGGTTTGTACATGGAAGTGAGGATGTGTTTGAAAAAGAGATCGCCAAGCAGGTGATGGTTGCGGTTGAGGAATCACATGCGGTGATTTTTGTAGTTGACGCCACCACGGGACTGACCGAATTGGATGATGCCATGGCCCGGGTGCTCCGGAAAAGTCCCAAACCGGTTTTTTTGACTGTCAACAAGGTTGACGATAACCAGCGAATGCTCGAAGCCTCCGAATTCTATAGTCTGGGATTTGATAAGATGTTTTTCATCGCCTCAGCCAGCGGCAGTGGTACCGGTGAATTGCTCGATGCCTTGACAGAGGGTATGCCTGCTTCAGCCACGGAGGAGATCAAAGCGGAAGCCGATCTGCCTCGCATCGCCATCATTGGTCAGCCGAACACCGGGAAATCTTCTTTATTGAACGCCCTGATCGGGGAGGAGCGGACCATTGTCAGCGATATCGCAGGAACAACACGCGATACCATTCATACTCATTACAAACTATTTCAAAAGGAATTCATCCTGATCGATACCGCCGGTATTCGAAGAAAATCAAAGGTGCACGAAGATCTGGAATTCTATTCCGTGATCCGAGCGATCAAAGCATTGGATGAAGCCAATGTTTGCTTGTTGTTGTTGGATGCTCAAAAAGGTATTGCAGCACAGGACTTGAATATTTTCAGCCTGGCCGTTCGAAAAGGCAAGGGGGTGGTCGTGTTGGTGAACAAATGGGATCTGGTAGAAAAAGAAACCCAGACGGCTGTGATCTATGAGAAAGAACTGAAAAAACGATTGGCACCCTTCAGTGATGTGCCCATTCTGTTTATATCAGCGTTAGAAAAGACCCGCATATTCAAGGCCGTTGAAACGGCATTGGACGTATACGAGAATCGTCAACGAAAAGTACCAACCTCTGCTCTCAATGATGTGATGCTGCAAGCTATACAAGCGTATCATCCGCCCGTGGTTCGAGGGCATCCGATCAAGATCAAGTTCGTAACTCAATTGCCTACTGCGGTTCCTTCCTTTGCATTTTTCTGCAATTTTCCTGACGACATCAAGCAGCCGTACAAGAATTATCTGGAGAATCAATTGCGTCAGCATTTTGATTTTACGGGTGTGCCTGTCCGATTATTCTTTCGGAAAAAGTAAGCATTCCTATATAACAAGGGTTTTTCATATCTTGGCTCAAACACTTGCTTATGTGTGGTATCGTGGGCTATACAGGTCCGCGTCATGCCTATCCTGTCGTGGTCAAAGGTTTGAAACGACTGGAGTATAGGGGCTATGACAGTGCGGGCGTAGCTATACAGGACCTGGTCGGGCCTATTCGCGTCTATAAGAAAAAAGGAAAGGTTGCTCAACTCGAGGAGTCCGTCATCGGAGAGGATATCCAAGGGGGTACGGCGATCGGTCACACCCGGTGGGCCACCCATGGGGAGCCGAGTGACCGCAATGCGCATCCACATCGTTCTGCCAGCGGTAAACTGGCCATGATCCATAACGGCATCATTGAAAATTATCACCAGCTCAAACAGGAACTGACTACAAAAGGGTATCAATTTCAAAGTGATACCGATACGGAAGTATTGCTGAATTTCATTGAGGAGATCCAGCGTAATAACAACTGCACATTGGAGGAAGCCTTGCGGGTTGCCTTGAAAAGGGTGACCGGTGCGTATGTGATCTTGTTATTGAATGAGGAGGATCCCGGCACCATCATTGCCGCCAGAAAAGGAAGCCCGCTTGTTATCGGAGTCGGTCAGCACGAACATTTCTTGGGATCCGATGCCTCTCCAATGTTGGAGTACACCAAGCAAGTAGTTTATGTGAATGATTATGAGCTGGCCATTGTTCGTCCGGATGAATTGATCCTTAAGAACCTCGGGAATGAGACCCTCACTCCCTACATACAACAACTCGACCTGGAGCTGGCCGCCATTGAAAAAGGTGGTTTCGACCATTTCATGCTCAAAGAGATTTTCGAGCAACCAAAGACGATCTACGATTCACTGCGGGGACGGATGGATACGACCGAATCCACAGTCACGCTTAGCGGATTGGAAACATACAAACAAGAATTGATCGCCGCGAACAGGATCGTGATCGTGGCCTGTGGTACCAGCTGGCATGCCGGTCTGGTCGCCGAATATGTATTCGAGGAACTGGCGCGTGTCAATGTAGAAGTTGAATATGCTTCTGAATTCCGATACCGGAACCCGGTGATCCATCCCGGAGACGTGATCATCGCCATTTCTCAAAGTGGCGAAACAGCTGATACCTTAGTAGCCATCGAGCGGGCGAAAGAACAGGGAGCGATCATACTCGGCGTTGTCAATGTAGTAGGATCATCCATTGCCCGAATCAGTCATGCCGGATGTTACACGCATGCCGGTCCCGAGATCGGTGTGGCGTCCACCAAGGCCTTCACGGCTCAACTAGCGGTGTTGTATCTCATGGCCATTCAGTTGGGATCTTGGAGAGGGTGCTTATCTGACGATCGGAAGCAACTATTACTGGAGGAACTGGCTACTGTCCCAGAAAAAGCACAGTCGATCCTTTCAAAAAGCGAATCGATTCAGGACCTGTCTCTTCGATACGAATCCGCCCGCGATTTTCTTTATCTGGGAAGAGGATACAATTTCCCGGTAGCCTTAGAAGGAGCTCTTAAATTGAAAGAGATCTCGTACATACATGCAGAAGGATATCCTGCAGCTGAAATGAAGCACGGGCCGATCGCTCTGGTGGACGATCAGTTGCCAGTGGTATTCGTGGCTACCCGTGACGCCTACCATGAAAAAGTGGTCAGCAACATGCAGGAGATAAAAGCTCGAAAGGGTCGTGTGATCGCCGTGATCACCGAAGGGGATGAGTGGGCTGCCAGTCTGACTGAATCTTTTATCGAAATCCCGGCCTGTGATGAAGTGATCGCACCCATACTCAGTGTGATACCCTTGCAGTTATTGGCTTACTACATCGGTGTAGCAAAAGGACTTGATGTCGATAAGCCTCGAAATCTGGCCAAGTCTGTTACCGTAGAATAATACTATGAACATCATCAAGCGTCGATCCATTGAGTCGTTGGGTTTCGGATTCATCGATCCAAAATACCTCCCAAAGGGCAAGGATGAGTTTTACTTGCGCAACAGACAGCATCGCAAGCTGAGTGGGTATCGCGCACTAACTGCCAAGGAGATCCTTATACTGGAGAAAAATGATAATAGTGCTGATGATTGGAAGAACATCACGGTACTAGATCCTTTCGATGCTCGTTTGATCAAGCGCTCCAGTTTTTTTGGGATGATACGCATAGGAAGGCTTGAGCCATATTACCATGAGTTTAATAATCTGCGTCTACCCGTGGGGATCTACAACAGCACGGTGATCAGTTGTGATTTCGGGGATAATGTAGTAGTGGAGAACGTTCGATTTATGAGTCACTATATCATCGGGGATGATGCCATGCTAGTGAATATTCATGAGATGGCTACCACCGATCATGCCAAATTCGGTAATGGAGTAGTGAAAGTCGGTGAGTCTGAATCCGTCCGTATCTGGATGGAGATCGCTAATGAAAATGGCGCACGTGCTATACTTCCATTCAAGGGCATGGAATCTGGTGATGCATGGATCTGGTCAAAATATCGGGATGATGAAGAATTAATGAATAAACTTCTTCAATTCACAGATGATCTGTTTGATGTGAAAAGAGGTTACTATGGGAAAGTGGGGGAGCGAACAGTCATCAAAAATTGTCACATCCTGAAAGATGTTTGGGTTGGAAGCGATGCGTACATCAAGGGGGCGAATAAACTAAAGAACCTGACCATTGATTCTTCTGCAGAGGCACCTGTTCAAGTGGGAGAAGGTTCTGAGTTGGTGAATGGAATCATGGGGCCCGGTTGCAGGGCTTTTTATGGAGTTAAAGCCGTCCGCTTTATCATGGGGGCTCATTCTCAACTGAAGTATGGCGCTCGTCTGATCAACTCCTATTTAGGAGAGAACTCCACGATCTCTTGCTGTGAGGTGTTGAATTCACTGATCTATCCGGGTCATGAACAACATCATAATAACTCGTTCTTGTGTGCATCTGTTTTACTCGGACAAAGTAATCTGGCGGCCGGTGCCACAATCGGTTCCAATCATAATTCCCGATCGGCTGACGGAGAACTGCTCGCCGGAAGGGGGTTCTGGCCGGGTCTTTGCGTCAGCCTTAAACACAATTCCAAATTTGCATCCTATACCCTGTTGGCAAAAGGCGATTACCCCGCTGAGCTGAACATCGATCTACCTTTCTCGCTGGTTTCAAACGATCTGGCCAATGACCGACTTATCATCATGCCGGGTTATTGGTTCCTGCATAACCAGTATGCACTTTCCAGGAACGTGCTTAAATACAAACAGCGCGATAAACGAACGAATACGTCTCGCCTCATCGAATACGAGTACCTGGCGCCCGATACCATCAACGAATTGCTTCATGCGTTGAGACGCATCGAGGGAGCTGTTGGTACTGCCTGGCAACGAGCAAATCCGAAAAAACTTTCAGGCGAGACTCCCTCGCAGATCGGCAAAAAACTATTGCTTTCAGATCCCGGCCAAGTAGCGAAGTTGACCGTGACGCTGGAGGGGATTGAAAACAGCAAGCGTGAGGCAAGGCTCATCAAGGCCGACCAGTCCTACGATCTGTTTCGCAGACTAATCCGTTATCATGCGGCCGAGCAGTTGATGACATCCTGGTTCGGTAAGCCTTCCAAACAATTTCTCCCATTCCGAAAGCGATTCGAAAAAGCTGCTTTGTGTACCTGGCGGAATGTAGGCGGACAACTTATGCCGGAGCCTTCCTTGATGCTGTTGATGAAGAAAATTCGGCAGGATAAAATCAACGACTGGCCATCGATACATGCTTTTTATGATGAAGAGGCCAGCCTGTATGCTCACAAAAAGGCAATGCATGCCTTTGCAGCAGCCTGTTCAATGGAGGGATTGAAACCTGCTACCGTTCCAAAATCGGTATTCGTCAGTTGGCTGAAAGAAGCGATTGAGACTAAGATCTGGATGATGGAAATGATCCGCCAATCCAGAGCCAAAGATCATCAACAGGCTTTTCGTCGCATGATGTATGATACACAAGAAGAGATGGATAAAGTGGTCGGCAAGTTTTCAGAGAATTCCTTTCTCTTGTCACAGGAAAAAGAACTGAAACTGTTCATCGAAAATGCGAGTGAATTTCTTCGTTGGCTCGGATCAAAGTAGAATCCCCTTCAGCAGCCAATAGGCGGTTCCGAAGTAGATCAGCAGGCCGGTGACATCTACCAGTGTAGCAATGAATGGGGTGGAGGAGGTGGCCGGATCGGCTCCCAATCTTTTTAATAATAAGGGTAACATGGAGCCCATTAGGGTACCCCAAAGCACGACACCCACCAGGGACACGCCAATGGCCATACCAACTCTTCGGAAATGTTCTCCAAATAGATCGAAGAATTCATGTCCTCCGAACACGATGAGGTATCCGATGATCCCCAGGGTAATACCCATGATCAGTCCCGAAATAATTTCTCTTCTGGCGATCGACCACCAGTCTTTCACTGTGATCTCACCCAACGCCATGGCTTGAATGATTAGAGTTGCCGCCTGTGAGCCACTATTACCTCCACTCGATATGATCAGCGGGATGAAGGTTGACAGGACCAACACGTGTTCGAGCGTTTGCTGAAACCCGGACATGGCAGCGATGGTCATGGTTTCGCCGATGAAAAGGATCAGTAGCCATACGATCCGCTTTCTGTACAGTTTGAGTAAGGGCACGTCGAGGTAGGGTTCATTGAGGGCTTCCGTTCCCCCCATTTTCTGCATGTCTTCCGTAAATTCTTCTTGTGCTACCCAAAGAATGTCATCGATGGTTACGATCCCCAATAGTTTATTACTTCGACTGATCACCGGCAGAGCCACCCGGTTGTTCATTTTGAAGATCTCACTGGCAGTCTCCTGATCCTCTTCAGGAGTGAGGGCAATGAAACGTCCGTCGATCAGTTCAGATATTCTTTTTTCGGGAGCATTCAGAATAATGTCGCGGATGCGGATGTCATCGATTAGTTCACCTTTTTCGTTGATGACATAAATAACATTGATTGTTTCACTGTCCTTTCCATACTTCCGGATGGTGGCAAAAACCTCTTCAATGGTATTGTGGGGGTAGACGTACACGTAGTCAGGTGTCATCAAACGACCGATGGAGTTTTCCGGATACCCCAAAAGCGAAAGGGTGATCTTTCTTTCTTCGGGTTCGAGGAGTTTGATGAGTTCGCGAACGACATTGCTGGGTAATTCTTCCAGGAAGTCGGTTCGGTCATCCGCAGGTAATTCGTTGAGCAGGTTGGCGGTGAGGTTGGCGGGGAGTTCGCGGATGACTTGTTTTTGCAGGCTGAGGTCAAGTATTTTGAATACGCTGACGGCCCGGTGCATGGACATCGCCGCGATGATCTCGGTCGCGAGTTCAGTCTCTTCATCCAAATAAGCAGCGATATCACTGATGTTTTGATCATCCAAATAGTTGCGCAGCAGCAAGGGATCTCCTTGCTCACGGATCCGGAGGAATTCCTCCCGCAGACTCACTTGGTTGATTTCAGCCGACATGCCGCGAAATTACGGAAACCACTGCTCGGCGAATATGAATTTCATGCTCCTGCGGGTGTAGTTTTGAGTATGATCCTTCCAACACTTTTTCTGGCCCCTTCGCCCGGCCGCGGACGAGGTGTATTTACTGAGGTTCCAATCGATAAAGGCACCATTCTGGAGATCGCACCCGTGATCGTGCTCTCCGCCAACGAACGGACATTCATCGACCAGACCCGGTTACATGATTATATTTTTCTCTGGGGCGAGCATTCGGATCAGTGTGCAATGGCATTGGGGTATGTACCGATGTACAATCATCGTTCGCCCAGTAATTGTGAATATGAGATGGAATGGGATACAGAATTGATCCGGATCCGAGCCGTTCGGGATATTGAGGCCGGGGAGGAATTATTCATCAATTATCAGGGCGATCATGATAATACCAGTCCTGTTTGGTTCGAGTCCAATTAAAAAAAAAGCCCTCCAGCGGGGAGGGCTTCTATTAAAGAGATAATGATTTATCAGTCGAACTTAATTTGTGCGCGGATCTCACCTGTTGCCGGGTAAGCAGCAGTACGAAGCGTGAGGTAGTAGATTCCGGCAAGCAAGTTGTCTTCAGTTACGACAAAGCCATCAACCAGCAACGTGCCACGGAGTGAACCGCAAGAGGTGTTGGATACGGTTGCGCAGCGTACAATTGGCGTAGTGCTGATGTTTTGCAAAACAGATGCAGACGCAAATCCTGCAGGGGCAGGACCCATAATGCCTGCAGAGGTCACAGCTCCGGTCAATCCAGACCAGTTCAGGGTGTATGTCAGGATTCGGGTCTCACGTGAGTACCAAATGTCCATTGTACCCAGCGCCGTTGAAGGTGTTTGCGGAACATTCAGGGCTCCGGTCATGGCGATATTATTCTTTCTAAATTCAGTGATCTTAGTGAATTCGGTATCGCGCTTACATGCGGTCAGCAAAAGCGAAGCAGTCAATACCAAGGCAGATAACCGGAGGAATTTCATGAGCAGTTAATTTGGCGTAAAAATAAGGGAGTTTCGGATATCAGGCAAGCGCTTTAAAGAGCAACTACTGGCCTGAGATCTTTCGCTGAATCTCCTGCAGTTTCAACAAGGCCTCCACAGGGGTCAACCGGTCAATGTCCAGGCCCTCCACCAGCGATCGGATCTCACTGAATGTTTGGCTGTGAGCGTCAAATATGGATAGTTGGAATTGCTCCTTTGGGGATGTCGGAAGCGCTGACAGAACTTGCTTATTTGCTTCTATTGAATCGCTTAAGTGATTGTTTTCCAGTTTTTTCATTACTTCTGAAGCTCGGTCCAGGAGGGTGTTGGGCATGCCTGCCATCCGAGCCACGTGGATCCCAAAACTGTGGGTGCTTCCGCCTGCTGCGAGTTTTCGTAAAAACAGGATACGGTTCCCGGACTCCCGGTGGGTCAGATGAAAATTCCGCACACGCTCCAATTTATTCTCCAGCTCATTGAGTTCATGATAGTGTGTGGCAAATAGTGTAAGTGGCTTACCCGGGTGATCATGCAGGTACTCAGCGATGCTCCAGGCAAGGGAGATCCCGTCATAGGTGGCAGTACCTCTACCGATTTCATCTAAGATGATCAAACTCCGGTGTGAGAGGTTATTCAGGATAGAAGCCGTTTCATTCATTTCTACCAAAAAGGTCGATTCTCCGCCACTTAGATTATCAGAGGCTCCAACGCGCGTGAATATCTTATCGGTAAGGGGGATCTCGGCAGATCGGGCTGGCACAAAACACCCCATATGGGCCATCAGGGTAAGGAGTGCGGTTTGACGTAGTAAAGCCGATTTTCCGCTCATATTGGGTCCGGTCAGAATGATCAACTGCTGAGTACTGCGGTTCAAATTCACATCATTATCTACATAAGCAGTGCCTGCCGGCAGGATCGCCTCAATCACCGGATGGCGTCCGCCCTCGATCTTTAATTCATCACCTGTCGTGAGTGATGGTTTGCTGTATCGGTTCGAAGTGGATCGTTCGGCGAAACAACTGATACAGTCTAGTTCACCTAACAGGGCTGCGGTTTGTTGCAGGGGGCCAACATAGGGTTGGATCTTTGTAACGAGTTCTTCGAATAGTCTGCTTTCGATCGACAGGATCTTTTCTTCAGCTCCCAGAATCTTTTCCTCATATTCTTTCAATTCCGGGGTAACGTAACGTTCAGCGTTCGTAAGCGTTTGCTTACGGATCCACTCAGCCGGCACCTTATCCTTATGGGCATGGGTGACTTCGAGGTAATAACCGAACACATTATTGAAACCGATCTTCAGGGATGGGATTCCGGTGCGTATGACTTCTTGTTGCTGCAGTTTAGAGAGATAAGATTTTCCGTCCCGGGAGATGGATCTCAACTCATCGAGCCGTTCCTCTACGCCGGATCGGATGAGTCCACCTTTGTTGACAGCAGCCGGTGCATCATCTTCCAGCGTAGCGTGAATGATCGATCTGAGTTCGGGGCAGTCATTCAGTTTTGATTTCCGTTTAAGTATCCATTCGGTGGTTAATGGGATGAGTGACTGACCGACGGACCGAACCGCATCCAAGCCTTTTGCGAGTTGAATCAAGTCTCTCGGATTGGCCTTTCGCATTGCTAGTTTTCCGGCCAGTCGTTCCAGATCTCCACAGCGACCCAGTTGATCTTGGAGGGCTTTTAGCGTATCTGGTTCGTTCATCAAGTTTTCAACCATGTTTAGTCGCTCGTCGATGCTGGCCTTTTCTCTTAGAGGAAATAAGATCCATCTTCTCATCAGACGCGCCCCCATGGGTGAGTGGGTCTTATCCAAGACCGACAGTAAGCAGTGCGATTGACCGAATGCCCCCTCTAGTAATTCAAGGTTTCGGATCGTGAAGCGATCCATCCATAAAAATTCATCCCGGTCGATCCGTTGCAGGTTTTGAATGTGTTGCAGGTTCGGATGCTCCGTTTCGCGCAGATAATGCAGGATGGCACCGCCGGCAGTTTGGGCAGCAGTAAGTTCGTCCACTCCGAATCCTTTCAGCGAATGTGTTTGGAAATGCTTAGTTAATTGCTCCTGCCCATATTGAGTATCGAATACCCAGGGGTCGAGGCCGTATTGATAGATGCCCTCGCTAAGCCACTCGCGTATTTCTTTTTGTTTGTCTTTTGCCAAAATCAACTCGGTGGGACGGAGGCTTTGTATCAATTTATCAGCGTAGTCGCGATTGCCTTCTGCCAGAAAGAATTCGCCGGTTGATAGATCCAGAAAGGCTATGCCTAAGGTGGTCGGTCCGCCTACATGCAAAGCCGCCAGAAAGTTATTGGTTCGATGTTCGAGGAGTTTGTCCTGAATGGCAGTGCCCGGGCTGACCAGGTCCGTGACACCTCGTTTGACAACGCCCTTGGCTTGTTTAGGGTCTTCCAGCTGATCGCAGACGGCCACGCGGTGACCGGCCTTCACCAGCTTATGTAAATAGTTGTCAAGTGCATGGTGCGGGAATCCCGCCAGTTCGGATTCTGCGGCGGCACCATTGTTCCGTTTGGTCAGGGTGATGCCCAATATGCGTGAGGCAATCACAGCATCATTTCCAAAGGTTTCATAAAAATCGCCCACCCGGAATAACAGAATGGCATCCGGATGTTTTTGCTTGATCATCCGATGCTGTTGCATCATGGGGGTATCGCCACTGCTTTTTGCCACGCCAACAAAAATAATGGGTTCGGGCTTGTGTAACCCGGGAAAAGCCTGCATCTGAAGGGGAAAATCAACATTATGCGAGCGATACCCCTTTTCTTGTTTTTTATTGCCCAGTCTATCTTTTTGTTTTCACAGGATACCCTACGGTTTCGGCCGGTACTTCGAAATGCCAGTGTCTATTTCGGATACGGAGCGGAACTTACCCATGAGGGCCGCATGCGGCTAGAGGCCGGTACCCGGATCATTCAATTGGATGGGATGAGTACGTCGGTTGACCCAAATAGTTTGCAGGTGAATTTGCCGGAGGGCGTGGCCTTGTTGTCGCAGCAGTTTCGGGTCTTTCAACCCCCGGTTCCTCCATCCAAATATGTAAAGCAGATCGAAGCGCTCACCGATAGCAACCGGTTGCTTCAAAAAGAAATCAGCCGGTTCCAGAACCTGATCAACATCGATCAGGAAATACTGGTCAAAACAGGATTGCTGATCGAATCGCCACTCAAGGACAAAACAGAACGTCCGGTTTTGGCGGCGGATATCCTCCGGCTGCTGGATGTCTATACGGCTCGGATCGAAAAAGCCAAGCTATCCATCTTCCAGTGGCAATTCGAGATGGATAAGATCCAAAAAAAGATCCAGCAAAACAATAATCAGATCTATCAATGGTCGCAAGAAGAGTCAAAGCCGGGGGATCCGGTCGGACAACTCTTCTTACAAGTCATGGCCACTCGTGCCGATGAGTATCCGGTCAAGGTCTCATACTACACTCCGCATGCCGGGTGGACGGCCAATTACGATCTGCGCGTGAATTCAAAAGAGAATAAAGTCAAGCTCGTCTATAAAGCATCGCTCACGCAAACCACCGGTATCCATTGGAAGCAAGTCAAACTGACATTGAGCACGGGCACCCCGAATTTCGGTGTGCAGGCTCCGTTGCTCACGCCTTGGTATTTGCAATTGTATGTACCCGAGCTGTATCGTCAGTCTCAGATGCGCTCAGTAAATGTCAACGCAAACGTGGTGCAATCGATGAGAAAGGAAAGTGTTATAGCCGATAAGTTGGATCTGGATGAATCAGGTATGGGGTATAAAGTGGCAGCACCGGCACCCGTAGATCCGAGTACCATGGGCGCTTACACCACATTGAGTCAAGGGCAATTGAATACCAGCTATGAGATCTCACTACCGTACGATGTGCCGGCGGATGGGCAGATTCAGCAGGTTAATATTCAGGAGCGGTCGGTAGATGCGGGTTTGAAAAACTATGCGGTTCCCAAACTAGATCGGGAGGCGTATCTGATGGCCGAGATCGGTGATTGGCAACAATTGGATCTGATCCCCGGCACAGCGAACATCATTATGGACGATACCTATGTTGGTAAAACACAGATCGATCCGAATACCACGGCAGATACCTTGAATCTTTCATTGGGAAGAGATAAGCGGATCGCCTTGAAGCGTACACAGGTAAGAGAAACGGCTCCTGCCAAGTCTAGCGGGGGCATGAATAAACAAGTATTCACCTATGAGATCACGGTCAAGAACAATAAAGTGACGCCTGTGCAGCTGTTGTTGAAGGACCAGCATCCGCTGAGTGCGGTGAAAGAAGTGGAGGTTTCTTTGGAGGATGCCGGAGAGGCAGAGGTGAATCCAGAAACGGGGGTGTTGACTTGGAAGGTGGACCTCAAGCCGGGGGAGAGCAGAAAGTATCGCTTTGTGTATAGCGTGAAATATCCGCGCGATAAGCGAATCGTAAACCTTTGATCGGAAAACCGATCGGGTACAGGCAGGTCCCTTCTTTTCAGGAAGCGGACCTGCTTACCTTTGTGCCATGCGTAAACTGTCTATGGATGAGCTCGGAAGAAAAACGGTTGAAGAGGCTCGTCGTGCTGAGAAGTTTCCGTTGATCCTGATTCTGGAGAATATCCGTAGCGCCTATAATGTTGGAAGTGCCTTTCGAACGGCGGATGCCTTTCAGGTGGAGGCGATCTACCTGACGGGTTATACGGCTTTCCCGCCCCACAAGGAAATACGAAAAACAGCACTCGGAGCTGAAGATTCGGTGCCCTGGCGCCATTTTCCGGATGGGGTATCGGCTGTTGAAAGAGCGCGTTCGGCCGGGTATCAAATTTTGGCGGTAGAGCAAACCACGAGCAGCATCTTTTTACAATCATTGGGTTCAAAGCTTACGGAAAGGACCGCGTTGGTTTTTGGAAATGAGGTCACCGGCGTAGAACCTGCAACACTTTCGGCAGCTGATGGATGTATCGAGATCCCACAAGGCGGCATGAAACATTCACTCAATGTGGCTACGGCTCTGGGTGTGGTGGTTTGGGAATTTGTACGTTCGCAGTCCGGTAACCGTGAGCTTCTGCCTTAATTGAATCCAAGTCTATGAAAAAGTATCTCAGCCTGATCAAATTCTCCCATACCATTTTCGCCATGCCGTTTGCTTGTGTGGGATTTGGGTTGGGCGTCACTGATCAGTGGGGATCTTTTCAGGATGTTGATCTGTCCGGTTGGATCTGGAAAGGACTGGGCGTGATCGCCTGCATGGTTTTTGCGCGCAGTGCGGCCATGGCATTCAATCGTTACCTCGATCGAAACATTGACGCCATGAATCCGCGCACGGCCATGCGGGAGATACCAGCCGGCCTAATCAGCCCCAAACGGGCACTTGCTTTTACCCTGATCAATTCGATTCTGTTTGTCGCGGCTGCCGGCCTGATCAATCCCTTGTGTTTTCTTTTATCACCGGTAGCCTTATTGGTTGTACTGGGTTATAGTTACACCAAGCGATTCACCGCCCTTTGTCATTTGATTTTAGGGATCGGACTTTCTCTTTCTGTCATCGGAGCCTACTTGGCTGTAACGGGTTCATTCAGTTTGCTGCCCCTCATTTTTTCTTTTGTGGTGCTGACCTGGGTGTCGGGTTTTGACATCCTTTACGCCATGCAGGATGAATCATTCGATCGGGCGCAATCGCTTCACTCTGTTCCCGCCTGGATAGGGGGGCGTCGCGCTTTGCTGATTTCTTCCGCACTCCATTTTCTTACGATCGCTGCCTTGTTCTTGGCAGGCATTTGGGGGGATTTGGGTTTATGGTATTGGACGGGCGTGTTGATTTTTACAGGCCTACTAATCTACCAACATGCTTTAGTGAGTGCGGATGATCTTTCCAGGATCGATCTTGCATTCATGACAACCAATGGCATCGGCTCGGTGGTCTTTGCGCTCTTTTTTCTCGCTGAGTTAATCTTTACATACTGATCATGGGAAGGATCCTGGCCATCGATTATGGAGGAAAACGCACCGGTCTGGCCGTTACGGATCCGTTGCGGATCATTGCAACAGGATTAGCCACGGTGGAGAGCCGCGAGGTGATGAATTTTTTGCAGGATTATGTCAAGCGTGAGACGGTAGATCAGATCATCATCGGGTGGCCCATGAATTGGGACGATACGCCCACGGATGCCACTCCGTTGGTGGAGAAGTTTATAGCTAAACTGGCTAAATCGTTCCCCGGTCTTCCTGTGGAGAAGGTGGACGAGCGGTTTACCTCCAAGATGGCTCGCTCTGCCATGCTGGAGATGGGATTGAAGAAGAAAGACAGACGCAATAAGGCCTTGGTAGATGAGATCGCTGCCACCATCTTATTGCAGGAATATCTTCAGCGGAGCGGTGGATGAGAGTGATTGGATTCGGTAACTTTGCAAAAATCCTAACGGTGATCCTTCCAATTGTTGCATACGGCCATCCAGTTTTACGTGAATCTACAAGCGAGGTTCAGCCCAGCCATCCTGGTCTGGATACATTGATCTCCAATATGTGGGAAACCATGTATCAAAAGGGGATCGGTCTTGGATTGGCAGCGCCACAAGTGAATCATTCGCTTCGGTTGTTGGTATTGGATACACATCAGGTCATTGAGCGCATGAGTGAAGAGGAGAAGAAGGAGTCCGGGTGGGAGAAGGACCCTGGTTTGAAAGCCGTTGTCATGAACCCACGTATTTTATCGATCACGGAGGAAACCGCTGTTGAGGAGGAAGGTTGTCTGAGTTTACCCCGTATACGCGTGGAAGTGATTCGTCCCGTTGAAATTCGTTTGGCCTATTTGGATGAGTCTTTCACGCAGCAGGAAGTGGATTTTGTCGGACTCACCGCGCGTGCATTGCTGCATGAGATCGATCATTTGGAGGGGAAGCTGATCGTTGATTATCTGTCACCACTGAAAAAGAAATTGATGCAACGGAAGTTGCAGGATATTGTTAAGGGAAAGGCTGGTGCTGAGTACCGGATGTTGTATGCGCCTTGAGGTTATTGTCCGATGCTCTGCGTGTATTGTCTCCATTTCTCCACCACCGTCTGCATATCGGTTGGCAGTTCCGTATCAAAATTCATTTCTTCCTGTGTGGCAGGGTGTCTGAATCCGAGGGTTTTGGCATGCAGTGCCTGACGGGGACAGAGCGCAAAGCAATTTTCTACAAATTGTTTGTAGCGGGGGAAGATGGTGCCTTTGGCGATTCGTTCACCTCCGTAAAAATCATCGTTGAATAAGGGGTGACCGATGTGTTTCATGTGTACACGGATCTGGTGGGTTCGGCCTGTTTCCAAAATACATTCGACCAGCGTTACATAACGGAATCTTTCCAGTACGCGGTAATGGGTGATAGCCTCTTTCCCATGATCACCTTCCGGATAGGCTTCAAATAGTTTTCGAAAACGCTGGTGGCGTCCGACATGTGCGATAATCGTGCCGGAGTCTGCTTCTACATCTCCCCAAACAAGTGCTTGGTATCGACGACGCACGGTGTGATCAAAAAACTGCTTGGCCAGTCCCCGCATGGCAATATCTGTTTTGGCCAACACCAGTAGCCCGCTTGTATTCTTATCGATCCGATGAACCAAACCAAATCGAGGCAACAGCTCTTCGTTGAGTGCCGGATTTATTTTTTGCAGATAAAAAGCTACGCCATTCAGTAGCGTTCCATGATAATTACCGCTGCCCGGATGAACAACGGTGCCCGGGGCTTTATAGAGAACCATCAGGTGTTCATCCTCATAGCGGATATCCAGCGGTATGTTTTCCGGTTGAACATCCGTTTCATCAGGGTGGAGGTCGGAATAGATCAGGATCTGATCACCTGGTTTGATCTTATAATTGGGTTTGACAGGCTGGCCATTGACCGTGACAAGTTCCAGGTGCATGGCTTGCTGTAGTTTATTCCGTGTAGCCTTTTCGATCCGTTGACTCAGGAATTTATCGATCCGGATGGGCTCTTGTCCACGGTCGACCGTCAGTTGAAATCGCTCATACAACACCTCGCCGGAATCGGTCGATTCATCTGGTTCGTGGAATTCCGGTAAAAGGTCTTGCTCTGACATCGCACAAAGGTAGCCACGCTTTTGTACGTAGCTTTACATTTTAATGAAGGAGACGATATATTTTGAAGATTTGGGGGAACGTTCCTATCGGGATGTTTGGGAATATCAGGAATCCCTTTTACAAGCTAATGTCGCTTTAAAACAGGCTGGGCGGGCAGAAGAAACCCGTCATCATTTACTGTTTGTTACACATCCTCCGGTTTATACCTTAGGCAAAAGTGGTGATCCGCAGCATGTACTGATCTCCGAGGAGGAGCGTGCCGCTCGTTCGATCGAGTATTTTCATACCAATCGAGGTGGTGATATCACGTTTCATGGACCGGGTCAATTGGTGGTTTACCCCATCTTGGATCTGGAAAAGTTTGAGCGGGATATCGGTAAGTATCTTCGAAATCTGGAGGAGGTTGTTATTCGTTTATTGGCTGATTATGGCTTGGTGGGAGAACGCTCAGAAGGGGAGACCGGTGTGTGGTTGGACCCACTCGTACCGATCAAAGCCCGAAAGATCTGTGCCATCGGGGTGCGGTGCAGTCGTTGGATCAGCATGCATGGGCTGGCATTGAATGTACATACCGATCTGAATTATTTCCGTCACATTGTGCCCTGCGGCATACCGGATAAACAAGTCACCTCGTTGGAACAGGAGCTATCGAACGCCCCTTCAATGGAGGCGGTAAAGTCAAGTATGAAATTTCACTTCATGGAGCAATTCGGCTGCTTGCTCGTTTAGAATTCGAGTGGTATGAACAGGCGATTTTTCTCAACCACTTTGCCTTTCAATATGATTTCAAAACTGTACCATCCGGATCGGCTAAAATTTGATTTATCGATTCGGAAATGATGTAGCGGAGGTTGTTTCAGTTCAAAAAGTATTTGGCCATTTTCCTGAAAGAATCGGATGCGAACTTGCGAGAGGTCCCAGCTAGCGGGCAGTTGGATGAGTGGATAGCCATCCCGATGGGTATAGACCCAAAGCGAGGGGGTGAACTTATCCGGATCGATCTGAATACTGTCTGTTTTTTTGATGTCTATTCGTTGGCCAGGCGTCAGATCTGGTACGTTACCGATTTTTGGTTGTATCCGCGAAACGGGCGGGATTGCAAATGCCGTATCCTTATTTGTTCGGGGAGTGGGTGTGGGTATAAGGAGCTGACCGGGGTCCCGACTCGGTTCAGCCGGGTTCAGCGTCGTTTTCTGCGGTACCGGTCTGTCGGGGATGCCCACGGATCCTGAGACGGGTATGGCCGCGGGTATGGGCACTGGCCGTTTAGCGTAAGAAAAGCGATATCGTCCTCCTGGGTATAATAAATAAATCCGATAGAACATCTTGCCGGCCATCGGGCGACTGATGATCGTCCCGTTTTGTTCGGGGCTTGGATCGGGCATGGTCAGTATCGTTCGGAATCCGATCAGACTGTCTGCCGATTGCTGAATGGATAGTTGTCGGATGCTGGTGTCGGAATTTTTCCATTGAATCAGTACTCGATCCTCATTCAGTTTGTTCAGAGAGAAAGCTGGTAGAGTTTCCTGCGCGGCACTATACAACCCGAGCAAGGTAGATAGGGTGAGTAGGAGTATGTTTATGTGTCGCTGATTGCGCATTTTTCAAAGATACAGGAGCGGTGGTTGCAGGAGCAGGTTTTAACAAGCTGTCTATTTTCGTTTATTTTTGTAACCTCTATTATGAAACCAACATTAATAATCCTAGCCGCCGGGATGGCCTCACGATATGGCAGCATGAAACAGGTAGAGTCTTTCGGACCAGGTGGCGAAACCATCATGGACTATTCCATTTATGATGCGATCCGTGCCGGTTTTGGAAAGATCGTCTTCATCATTCGAGCGCAGCATGAGCAGACCTTCCGAACGCTGTTCGATCCGCGGCTCAGTGGAAAAGTGGAGGTGGCCTATGTGTTTCAAGAGCCGGAAATGCATACGGCAGGTATTGAAACTTTACCTACCCGCACTAAACCCTGGGGTACCGCACATGCCGTTCTTTGCGCTGAACAGATGGTTCAAGAGCCCTTCGCTGTGATCAATGCGGACGATTTCTATGGTCGGCATGCATTTGAAGTGGCAGCTGGTTTTTTGAAAGAAGCTTGTCAGAAAGATCGATTTGCTATTGTTGGATATCCGCTTACCGGAACATTATCGGCACATGGTACCGTTAACCGTGGCGTTTGCACATTAGATAATTACGGGAATCTTTCCTCCATCACAGAACGGATCAACATTGCTGAGTTGGCTGGTGAAATTCGGGCGGCGGATGGGCTGTTGCCGGAGGTGTTGGATAAAGACACACGGGTGTCGATGAATTTCTGGTGCTTTGATCCATCCTATTTTTCGCTCTCGAAAAAACTTTTCCATCAATTTTTACGTGAGCGGGGGATGGAGGAGAAATCCGAGTTTTTCATCCCGCTGGTCGCAGATTCATTCATTCAGGAAGGTGGGAACGTGGAGGTTTTACCCACTCATGCTAAGTGGTTTGGCGTGACCTATAAAGAGGATGCAACTTCCGTTCAAAACAGTTTGGATGAGTTGATCCGTACCGGGGAGTATCCGGAGCGGTTATGGTGATTGCATGTCAATGCACCTTCACCAAGTAAACGAAATCCTGTAATCGTTTCACTTGTTGTGTTCTGTCCAGTCCGCTCAACCGTGTTTGAGTAGGCGGGGCGATCCATTCCTTTTTCAACGTTTTTCTGAACTCCTGAACGGATGCCAGTATCTCTTGACTGCGGATGGCAAATACAAATCCCTGTTGGTCATTTTGACGGCCATTCAGAATGCCGACCACCTCACCGTTTCGGTTTAATACCGGACTGCCACTATTACCCTGATTGGCGGCGATTTCGATCTGGTAGCTGAGCGTATCACCTTCAAACCCGGTTCGGGCACTCAGGTACCCTTGGCCGTAAACAACTTCATCCCTTGGATACCCCAGCGTGAATAGGGGCTCACCCAAGAGCGCAGTTCGTTTAGAGAAACCATAGGGCAGGGAAGTTAACTTTTGGAATTTGTCATCCACGATACGTAGAAAGGCTAGGTCGCGCCGGGTATCAATGTGAACGACTTCAGCATTGAACTCTTTCTCGCCTTGCTGTACGGCGATCTGCTCGGCATTGGCGACTACATGTCGGTTGGTCACCAAAAACCCTTTGCCATCGACCAAGAATCCGGTTCCTCCTTTGGTATAGGAGACGGGGGGGGTGTTGGTATTTTTCTTGATGGCATCGATCTCGTTTCCTTGTTGCTGCGAACGGCTGGCCAACCAATTGTATTTACGGTTCAATTCCTCAAACTGGGTGCCGGCTCCGTTGGAGGAGAAAAGCATCACGAGCGCGGATATACTCAGTGTTGTGATACCCGCAATGGAAGCAGCGATCGCACCGACCCGCTTGTATCGATTCCAGAGGTAGATGACTCGGGCCTTGCCTTGAAGACGGACCGCTTCGATCTTGCCTGATTCAGCTAGGTCGGTGTGTACTTGCTGAAGGCCTTGACTGAATTTCTTCCATTCACCGAACCGATTCAATTGCTGAAGAAACAAGGTGTGTTCTACAACTAATTGATCCACTTCGGCATGACTTTTCCGATAATTTTCAAAGTGTGCACGTTCGTCGGGATTCATTTCCCCACGGATGTATCGTTCAACCGTTTCTAATAAGTTCAGATCACTCATTTTCTACTGCTTTCAGTTCTGAAAGAATATTTTTTTCAAGCGCATCAGGCACTTGTATTTCTGGTTTTTCGCATTGTCGGCATTCGTATAACCAAAGGAGGCTGCTATGGTAGCCATGTTCTGCTTTTGCAGGTAATAGGCCTCAAGCAGTCCTTTGCAAGGCTCCCCCAATTGTTGAATGGCCTTTTCCATTCGGTCGTAATCCGCATCTTCCCGAAGGTGCCGCTCCAGATCGGTATCAACGGATACCGGTTCAGCGGATTCATCCCATTGAACATACATCCGTTTTTGCTGCTGCAGCTTTTTTAACCACAGCCTCCGGCAGACGGCATACAGATACGTTTTTATCTGACAATTCAATTCGAAATCACCCTGCCTAACTTTCTCATAAAGAACGATAAGTGATTCCTGAAAGACATCTCTGGCATCATCAACAGAACCCTGATTGGTCAGGATCATCGACTGAACACTATTGTAGCTTCCTTTATAGATGGCTTCAATAGACTTACGGTCGTTAGTAGCGAGCCCTTGTAAGAGTTCTTTTTCGTCCATGTCTTCCTCGGTCACCCGTTAGTTAATACGGGTCGTTAAAAATAGTAACCTTGATTGGGCTGAAAAAAAATCGATTGCCTCCGGGTTACCTTTCTTCAAAATCAGTATATATTTGCGAAATATTTCACTTTTAACCCCAAAAAGAAATCGAATGAAAAAGTTTTTTGCAATCGCTTTCGTTGCTGCTTTCCTGGTAGCTTGCGAAGAGAAGAAGGCTGACACTACTACTCCTGCTGCTGACACTACAGCTGCTCCTGCTGCTGACACTACAGCTGCTCCTGCTGCTGACACTACAGCTGCTCCTGCTGCTGACACTACTAAGAAGTAATCAGCTGCCTAAGTCATTAGGCGAATGATTTGGGGCCGTTCCTAGGAACGGCCCTCTTTTTTTCAAATACTGGTTCGGCCTGCCATACAGGCTAATACAACGTGAATACATTTGAATCTCTGGGTCTTGACCCAATACTTGTTTCCTCGGTCACTCAGTTGGGTTTTAAAGAGCCTACGCTTATCCAGCAAAAAGCGATACCGGTGCTATTGCAAGGCACCCGTGATTTTATCGGACTGGCGCAGACCGGTACCGGCAAAACCGCGGCATTCGGTTTGCCGCTTTTGCAGTGGGTAGAGTCGGCTTCACGTACCCCTCAAGCCCTGGTGGTTTGTCCTACTCGGGAGCTTTGCTTGCAGATCACGCAGGACATGAACAAGTTTCGGGCAAAGGGTCGGGGAAATCCCATCTTGGCCGTATATGGCGGTTCACCCATAACCGGACAGATCAAGGATCTAAAAAAAGGGGTTTCCATCGTGGTGGCTACACCGGGCCGTTTGATCGATCTGATCGAGCGAAAGGCGATCGACTTGGAGGAAATCAAATGGGTGGTCTTGGATGAGGCGGATGAGATGTTGAATATGGGATTTAAGGAGGATATTGAATTCATTCTGAAAAATACTCCCAATCGGAATAGTCTTTGGCTTTTCAGTGCTACCATGCCCGCCGAGATCCGTAAGGTCACAAAACGATTCATGGAATCGCCGGTGGAAGTAACGGTTGGCACGGTCAACTCCGGAAATGCCAACATCGACCATCAATATTGCACCTGTATGCACCACGACCGCTACGAGGTGCTGAAGCGAATCATAGATTTCAATCCGGGTATGTATGGAATCGTTTTCGCCCGTACCAAAATTGAAACACAGGAGATCGCGGAAAAGCTAACTCGTGAAGGATACGACATCGATGCTATTCACGGCGACCTTACCCAGGTACAACGAGACAAGGTAATGGCCGCCTTCCGGTCAAAACATCTGCGTTTGCTGGTAGCCACAGATGTGGCTGCACGCGGTATCGATGTAAAGGGGATCTCCCATGTGATTAATTATGAACTGCCTGATGATCCGGAAGTTTATACGCACCGAAGTGGTCGTACCGGTCGAGCCGGTCAAAGCGGGATCTCTGTTTGTATCGTTACGCCTAAGGAAATGTACCGGCTGAAACAAGTGGAGCGATTGCTTCAGACCCGTTTTCATCCGATCGACATTCCTAGTGGTAAAGATGTATGCCGCAAGCAATTCTTTCATTTCACCGATAAATTATTACAGGCCGATATCAAATCCGGCGACTACGAAACCTATCTGCCTTTGCTGCAGGAAAAATTTGCAGACGTTTCCAAGGAAGAGATCTTGCAGCGTGTCGCTTCTTTAGAATTCGATCGATTTCTACAGTATTATTCGAATGCAGCCGACCTGAATGTGCGAGGGGGGAGTAAAGAGACTAGGAAGAAAGTGGGTGATACGAAGCATGCTGCATCTGGTCAATTCAGTCGGTTGTTTGTGAATCTCGGAACGAAAGATGGGTTTTATAAAGCCAGCTTTCTTCAATTCATTCTGGATATGAGCGAGCTACCCAAATCGGTATTGGGACGGATCGATATGAAAGACATGAACAGCTGGATCGAGATCGAACCCGACTCTATGAATCAGATGATTCGTGCGATGGATGGAAAAAAATTCAGAGGTAGAAAGATCCGCATGAATGATGCGGAAATGGGAGGGAAGCGATCTCGCTCGTAAACGGCGTTTGTTTATATATTTTTGTTTGCTCCATGCCAATCTCCACTATCGCATCAAAAAAATGGGCCATTCCCCATCGGCCCTGGATCATCAGTGGTCCGTGTAGTGCTGAAACGGAACAACAGGTCATGACCACCGCTCAAAAGTTGGCGGCCTCCCAAAAAGTTCATTTGTTCCGTGCCGGTATTTGGAAGCCTCGTACGAAGCCTGGCGGGTTTGAAGGTGTGGGAGCGGTCGGACTGGAGTGGCTTAGTAACGCACGTGCCGCCTATGGTATTCCCATTACAGTTGAGGTTGCCACAGCCAAACAAGTAGTGGAGGCGCTGAAGTTTTCTGTCGATGTATTGTGGATCGGTGCAAGAACGACGGTGAATCCGTTCAGTGTTCAGGAAATTGCAGATGCGTTGAAGGGGGTGAATATTCCCGTATTGATAAAAAATCCGCTGAACCCCGATTTGGAGTTGTGGACCGGTGCCATCGAACGTATGGCCGGTGCTGGCATCGAGCAGATCGGTTTGATCCACCGCGGTTTTTCAAACTACGGGAACACCGATTATCGCAATGCCCCCATGTGGCATTTGGCGATCGAGATGAAACTGCGTCATCCCCAATTGCCAATGATCAACGATCCTTCCCATATATGCGGTAGAAGAGATATTCTGATGGAGGTTATGCAACGGGCGGTCGACCTGGATTTTGACGGGCTCATGATCGAGTCACATCCCGAGCCCGAGCAGGCCTGGAGTGATGCCAACCAGCAAGTAACACCTGACCGACTTATTGAAATGCTGGAACAAGTTCGTTGGCGTGCAGAGGATGTGAATTCCGATACCTTCCATACAGCCCTGGATGCCTTACGACAGCAAATCAATCAACTTGATGTTGAAATGTTGCAACTGCTCGGACGACGTATGCAGGTGGCAGAAGAGATCGGACGATATAAAAAGGAAAATAATATTACCATACTTCAGGCTGGCCGTTGGCAGGAGATCGTGGAGAATGCCTGCGCCCGTGGAGAACAGGTCGGACTCAGTCGAGAGTTCATCACTCGATACCTGGAGGCCGTTCACATGGAGAGCATCAATCGACAAAAACGTATTCTGGACAGTTAATTCAACTACATGGCTCGTCCGCATACTTTTCAGATCGGTCAACAGCGCACGCTTTTTTTCCCCAATGGGAGTTTGAGTGATCTTTCTTCCATACTTCCGGGTCGCCGGTTGATCCTGATCACCGATCAGCACGTTTATCGAAAACATCGAAGCGCCTTCTCGGGTTTCGATACCATTGTTTTGCGGGCAGGGGAACAATACAAAGTACAAGCAACGATTGACAGTTTGGTCGAACGACTGATTCGGATGGAGGCTGACCGAAAGACGGTATTGGTTGGTGTGGGCGGTGGCGTCGTAACGGATCTCGTAGGCTATCTGGGCGCGATCTATTTACGCGGGGTAGATGTTGGTTTTGTGCCTACCACCTTACTGGCTATGGTGGATGCTTCGATCGGTGGCAAGAACGGTGTGGATGTAGGGGCATTCAAAAACCTGGTCGGCACTACGCGTCAACCTCTTTTCTTATTGCATGATCTTAGCTTGCTGTCAACATTGCCGTCGCGTGAATGGTCGAACGGTTTTGCCGAGATCATCAAGCATGCAGCCATCGGCGATGAAGGGATGTTCCGGGAGTTACTTAAAAGTGATCTGAAAGTATACCGCAACGATCCGGTTAAGTTGCGTCGATTGATCGCACGCAATGTTCGTTATAAGTTCAGCGTGGTTCAGCAAGATGTTGCTGAAAATGGAGAACGAAAGAAATTGAATTTTGGTCATACCCTTGGCCATGCCTTGGAGATGCAATATGAGCTTTCTCATGGCGAGGCCATCTCATTGGGCATGGTGTTTGCCGCCCATCTTTCGGAGAAGATGAATGCATTCACGGGCCTTTCATCACTATGTGCTTTATTGATTAAATATGGGTTGCCGGTGGAGGCGGGCTTTTCTGCTGCTAAAGTGCTACAGTCCCTGAAAATGGATAAAAAGCGAGTGCGCCACTCGATCGATTTTGTATTATTGAAACGAATTGGGAAGGCGGAGGTGCGTACCATTCCAATTGTTGACTTGCAACGTTTTTTGAAGTCCTACGCATGATCGCAACGGTTTATCCATCAACGATCCGGGGTTTGATACGGGTGCCCGCTTCTAAGAGTGCCATGCAGCGGGCATTGGCTGCTGCATGGATACGAAAGGGCCGAACCGTTCTATACAATCCGGGTCACGCTGCAGACGACCTAGCTGCACTAGCTTGTATTCGTTCATTGGGGGCAACAGTTGATGTTTTTCCGGATCGATTAGAAATCTTAAGCAATGGTGTATGTCCAACAGGTGATGTACTGGATTGCGGAGAGTCAGGTTTGAGTATTCGGATGTTCACTTCACTTGCAGCCTTATCGGATCAGCCGATTCGGATCGTGGGCAAGGGGAGTTTACTGACCCGCCCGATGCGTTTTTTTGAAGAAGTCTTGCCATTATTACAGGTGCGTATACGTTTGAATGATGGTCGTTTGCCCATAATGCTCCAGGGTCCGATGACACCTCGAAACATAACAGTAGATGGTTCATTGAGTTCGCAATTTCTGACGGGCTTGTTGATGGCGTACGCTGCAGCGGGTGCCAGTGGAGTAACGATAGAGGTGAACGAGCTGAAAAGTCGTCCGTATATTGATCTGACATTAGATATTTTGAAACGATTCGGGTTGCCTGTTCCTGAAAACGACGGGTATCAGCGTTTTCATTTCACTCAGCGGGAAGCACTGTTCTCCACTCAAGAAATTCAGTACACGGTTGAGGGCGACTGGAGTGGGGCCTCTTTTTGGTTTGCTGCCGGATCCGATGCGGGAACGATCGAGCTGACCGGGTTGGATGCCATGTCTACGCAGGCCGATCGAGCGATCAGCAGCGTGGTGTCTCATCAACGAAACAAGACGGCAGCAGATAATGATCTTTATTTGATTAGGGAAGGAAGGAGTGGAGCTTTTGAATTCGATGCGACGGACTGTCCGGATCTATTTCCTCCCTTGGTGGCATTGGCTGCACATATCAAAGGTGAGTCAGTCATCTATGGCACCGATCGATTGCGACACAAGGAAAGTGATCGGGCCATTGTATTGCAACGGGAATTTGGAAAGCTGGGGTTACCCATTGAGTTGGATGGGAATGCAATGAAAGTGGTTGGTGGAGCTGGCTTGCAGGGCGGGGTAGTGCATGCGACTGGCGATCACCGGATCGCGATGTCGTTGGCGATTGCTGCCTTGCGTGCGACTGGTCCGGTTGTGATCGAGGATGCTGAATCGGTTCGAAAGTCGTATCCGGACTTTTGGGATGACTTGCGTTCCGTGGGGGCATCTGTATCTTTAAGTGATTAAATAATTTACCGTGAACGCATTTGGCAGATTGTTTCGGGTACAGATCTTGGGCGAGTCGCATGGTGAACTTGTTGGGGTAGTCATCGATGGATGCCCGGCGGGTTTATCTATTTCTGTTGATGATTTCCTCCACGATATCGAGCGTAGGAAAGGGGGCACGCAAAAAGGAACAACCCCAAGAAAGGAAACTGATCTGCCGCGTATCGTTACAGGCGACTTTAACGGGAAGACGACCGGGGCCCCACTGACCATCTTATTTGCCAATGAGAATACGCGTTCTGGCGATTACGAGAAGCAGCGAGATATACCCCGACCGGGTCATGCCGATTTCGTGGCCAACCGAAAATTCGGTGGGCACGAGGACTATCGTGGCAGCGGACATTTCAGTGGCCGTCTGACGGTATGTTTGGTTGCCGCCGGAGTCATCGCAAAAAAAATATTATCTGACATTTCCATTCAAGCTGAGTTAATCGAGGTGGGTGGATATGCGTCGGTGGAGGCGGGTATTCAGCATGCTATAGAGGTGAAAGACAGTGTTGGTGGGATAGTCGAATGCAAGGTGAATGGATTGCCCATCGGGTTGGGTGAACCCTTTTTTGATTCAACAGAATCGTTACTGGCGCATTTAGCTTTTTCCATCCCGGCTGTAAAAGGGATTGAGTTCGGCTCGGGTTTTGCCGCTGCAAAAATGAAGGGCAGTCAGCATAATGATTCCCTGATCGATGGATCTGGTATTACAGCCACCAACCATGCTGGTGGCATTGTTGGCGGGATCACCAATGGTAATGAACTGGTATTTCGGTTGGCGATCAAGCCCACCTCATCTACTCCGAGAGAGCAAACGTCCCTCAATTGGAGTTCAGGCCAGCCAGAAGTTTTTTCGGTGAAAGGGAGACATGACCTGTGCATCGCACTACGTGTTCCGGTGGTGGCGGAGGCCATTGCAGCAATTGTTGTTGCTGATATGATGTTATTGGAACAGCGCATTCCCAGATTGATCAGCTAACGCATCCGCTTCAGTTTTTCGAAGGGGATATCCAGGACTTCGAATCGAGATGGGTCGGGCCAGCTGTAGTGCCACCATTCTTCCTCATATTTTTTGAATCCATATTTCTCCATCGTGGCTCTGAGTAGGTTGCGGTTCGATGATACAGGTATGGGCAATTGATTAAAGGTGTGATGTGCCGTGTCACTGAAGTGATCGAAGCCGGTTCCCATATCGATTTCTTTTCCGCTCGCAAGCTCAATGAGGGTCAAGTCTACTGCAATGCCTCGGTTGTGCCCGCTACCTTTTGCCGGATTGGCCACATATCGCTCGTCGCGGATCAATTCCCAAAAGGCAACTGTTACCGAGTAGGGCCGGTAAGCGTCCCAGATCTTCAATCCCAGTCCTTGACGGTTCAGTTCTTGCTGTACTTTTTGCAAGGCCTCGGCGGCTGGCTTTCTAAGAAAGGTGACCCGGGTTCGGGTGGGGTACATAGGTTTGCCAACGAAATTATTCGAACTCGCATAGCGCAATTCATATTCAAGCGAGGGGATCCGTGTTTTCAGTTCCACCAGCCGGTTTTCCGCATTTTGCTCGATGCTTCGTTGAAGTGAATCCCGGGAACGGCAAACAGCGACTTGAGCGTTAGTCTCGGTAGGAGCTGATTGAACCAATAGGAACACAAGCGCTAGCAATTGGGGGCGGGGGGAGGTCATAGTGTGGCTATGGGGGATAAAAATCGGTCGCAACCCCATGAAAATTAGGGAAATAATTTATTTTAGGATGTTGAACATACCCGTTATTTTTGCCTAGCTTAAACCAAACTATTTCCTTATGAAGAAGGTCCTTTACGTGATCGCTTTGTTCTTCATGGTTCCCTCCGCCGTAAGTGCACAGGATAAACCCGTGTTAGCTAAGGCTCTCGGAGTGAATTTTTTCTTTAATGATTTTGTGACGCCTGATCGGATTCGAACTACTTCGCTCAATCAGGTACTAGCCAATAAGCGTTTTGCGCGCATGCGTGAAATGACCTCCGGTTTGGCTGTTACATATCTCAAGGGCTTGCGTCCACACTTGGACATGTCAGCATCCCTGGGCGGTTCATTCTTCCGCTATCCCATGCCCGGCAAGAATTTCACTAACAACAGCTTGTTATTGGAAGCCACGGCCAGCATGCACTTCAAAATGACGACTGAAGATTACTGGGTACAACCCTATTTGATCGCCGGTGTTTCTGCACACAAATACCGTTCCTACTACGGAGCTACTTTGCCTTTGGGATTGGGCTTCAAAGTCAACCTGTTGGATGAAACGCACATCTTCGTAAACTCCACATACCGTGTTCCTGTAACTACCGAAACGGCTAATTATCACCTGCAACATAGCATCGGTATCGCCGGTAGCTTGTTGAAGAAAAAGAAGCCTGAGGTGAAAGTACCTGAGGTCGTTGTTGCTCCTCCTCCAGCTGATACGGACAAGGATGGCATCATCGATACACAGGATAAATGCCCAACTGTACCTGGTCTGGCTAAGTACCAAGGTTGTCCGATCCCGGATACCGACAAAGACGGAATCAACGATGAGCAGGATAAATGTCCAACTGTTCCAGGTCTGGCCCGTTACCAAGGTTGTCCGATCCCGGATTCAGATGGCGATGGTATTAACGATGAAGAAGACAAATGTCCCAAAGTAGCTGGTTTGGCTCGCTACAATGGTTGCCCAATCCCCGACACTGACGGAGACGGCTTGAACGATGAGGTGGATAAATGTCCTAAAGACAAAGGATCTGCGGCCAATAATGGTTGTCCGTTGCTGGAAGAACTGACTGAGTACAAATTCGATTTCCGCAAGGTTCAATTTGTGACAGGTAGTGCAGCACTCACCAAGGTTGCAAAAGCTGAGCTTGATAAAGCTTCCAAGATCATGACAGAGCATCCGGATATCAAAGTATCCGTTGAAGGACATACAGACAACACCGGACGTGTAGCTTCAAACCAAACCCTCTCTGAAAAAAGAGCGGCGGCGGTAAAAGCTTACATTGTAGCTAAAGGTGTTGCTGCTGATCGTCTGCAAGCCAAAGGATTCGGTTCTACGAAGCCGGTGGCTAACAATAAAACACTTGCGGGGCGTGCGCTGAACCGTCGCGTTGAGTTCAAGTCAGCCAACTAAAAAGCGCTCAATAATTTTAAACCCCGCCCTCGGCGGGGTTTTTTTGTTTTAGACGGGTTCTATTTCCGGGGGTTCTTGCGCTGGAATCGGTCAATTTTTCATACTTTTGCGCCGCCTTATCGGAAGAAACCGGACGGGCAGTAAAACACAGAAAAACTCCTTTTATGGCTGACCTCAAATTCCAACGGAACTTTGGTATTGCGGCGCACATCGATGCCGGCAAAACCACGACAACGGAGCGTATCCTCCGCTATACCGGAATGATCCACCGTATCGGTGAAGTACACGATGGTGCGGCAACTACCGACTGGATGGAACAGGAAAAAGAGCGCGGTATCACCATCACCTCTGCTGCCGTAAGTTGTCAGTGGAATTTCCCGACCGTGTTGGGGAAAGCGACGCCTGACACCAAAAAATATTATTTCAACATCATCGATACGCCTGGTCACGTTGACTTTACCGTGGAGGTAGAGCGTTCCATGCGTGTACTCGACGGACTGATCGCCCTGTTTTCTGCGGTTGATGGCGTAGAGCCTCAGTCGGAAACCGTATGGCGTCAGGCCAACCGTTACGGCGTTCCGCGTATCGGTTTCGTAAATAAAATGGACCGTGCGGGTGCCGACTTCCTCAATGTGGTGAAGCAGGTTCGTGAGATGCTTGGATCGAAAGCAGTTCCCCTGCAGTTACCGATCGGTGCGGAGGATAATTTCAAGGGTGTGGT